>JAJZZU010000341.1:0-2676 GCA_021797365.1 Pseudomonadota bacterium
AGATCGTCTGTCGCGCTGGAAGCCAGATAGGCGCCCACATCATCTTTTGCGGAGGTACGGCCCTCTCCCAGGCCCACGGCGTGATCGAGCGCATGTCCGAGGATGCCGACTTCCGCATCGTCGTGCCTGTCGACGATCAATACTTCGAGGCGCCACGAGCCCGTGCGCGCAACATGCGGTGATAACGACTGTGAGACCACGATTCTTTGCCGAAAACCTCGATGAGGACATCCGGGTGATGCTTCTCGCCCAGATCCGTAATCTCTGGACGCATGCGTCCACCGCCATCGAGGGCAATACGCTGACGCTTGGCGATACCGCGTTCGTTCTGGAAGAGGGCCTCACCATAGCTGGCAAGCCGCTGCGAGACCACCAAGAGATCTACGGTCATGCCAAGGGCATCGAAGTCATCTATCGGCTGCTTAAGGTCGATAGACTGCGGGAAGCCGACATCTTTGCTTTACATCGTGTCGTCCTCACCGACGCAATCATCGATATCTATCATCGATATCTATAAGCCCGTGGGTGCCTGGAAAACGGATGCCCATTTCACAACCGCGTTGGGGCCCGATGGTCGGCAGCATTGGCGGGGATTTCCCGAACCGCAGCATGTGCCTGGCCTTATGAGCGAGTGGCTCGCGGCGTTCAATGATCGCCATGAGCCATTCTTGACGACGGACACCGCCGCGCGCGCCTATGCCGAGGCCCATCTCGATTTTGTGACGATCCACCCCTTTTTCGATGGGAATGGCCGCATGGCGCGGCTGCTTGCCAACCTCCCGGTTCTGCGTGCCGGCCTGCCCCCGATTGTCATACCCGCCGAGAATCGCCGGGAATACAAGCAGGCGATATCCGACTATCAGCAGACGATCCCCGATCTCAGAGCCCTGTCGAGGCTTGAGTGCTTGCCCAGAAACCCGGAGCGGACGCGCTTTGAGGGTCTATGCGCGCATTATTGGGGATCGACGATGGCGCTGGTCGCCGAGGCACGCGCGGCGCAGGCGCGCCGTCACGCCGTGCGGCAGGAATCGTCGAGGACACCACCGCGTCGGGACTGAGCCGATCGCATCGGGCGCGGCCTCAAGCCCGCTACCTCCGACGAGGGCCGCTTTCGGATCCCTGCGAGCCAGAACATGGGGCGGCCGCCGGCACCCACGTGGATTTTCCGGCTTCATGGGATTGCGGCCTTTTACAAGGCGCCCTGGGGTCATTGGCGATCACAAGAACCCGGTCAGCGCTCGGTCGGGTAGATGATGATCGAAAGAAAGCGGATGGGACATGTGATGAGGCGCTCCGGACCATGCGGCACATTGCCGGCAAAGGTGAGCGCATCGCCCGGCAAGAGATGATAGCGCCCTTGTCCATGGCGATACTCGATCTCCCCCTCCAGCATGTAGATGAACTCGGTCCCCGGGTGCTCGAAGGTCGGAAAGATCTCGGATTCGTGATCGATGGTGATCAGAAACGGCTCGAAGACCTTGGTCGGACCCTGGTCATAGGCGAGCAGGTGGTAGGTGTGTCCACGCTTCGTGCCGCGTCGCACCACCTCCATGCCCTCGCCACGACGGATCAGTTGGGCGCCCCCTTCCTTCACATCGTAACTGCGAAAGAGCGCCGACAAGGACACGCCCAAGGCGCGCGCGAGCCGCGCCAGGGTCTCTAAGCTGGTCGCGGTCTGGGCATTCTCGATCTTCGACAACATGCCGCGGCTGATGCCGGCGAGATCCGCGACGTCCGCGATCGTAAGATCCTGTCTTTGCCGCAGACTGCGGATGGCATTGCCCAGATAGCGCCACAGCGCCCCCTCCTCGCCTTCCCGGCCGACCTCGCTGTTTGTCATACCGTCCCTCGATCGGGTCTTCCCCGATGCGGAGTTTCCCACAGAGAAAACTTGTTGACTACTTACGCCTGGCGGTGAACAATAGGAACTAATAGTTCCCGTGAAGAATCTTCCAGCCCGAGGCCCCTGATGAAGATGACCACCCCGCCGCCCGCAGTCCCCTTGACGTCCTGGCCCTGCGGCATGGGGATCCGAGACGACGACCCCTGCGCGCACCCCCGAACCAGGCGGGCCTCCGATCGGGGGCCGCGAAGGGTCGTGCCGATACCTCGCCCCGGGCCTCGGGGGCCTTTTGCCAACGCCTTTTCCGTCTCGTCGATCACAGGCCCCGGGTCTGCGCCCGGCCGGCCTTGAGGGACTGCCCATGCCCTGGCGTCTGGCGCGTTTCGCGCTCTCCAAGACCTACCCCGAGCCGCGCATGTTCACGCGCCACGAGACCCTCCGAAAGGGCTATGACGCGGTCATCATAGGGGGCGGGGGCCACGGGCTAGCCGCCGCCTACTACCTCGCCCACGACCACGGCATGAGGAATATCTGTGTCGTGGAGAAGGGCTATATCGGCGGCGGCAACACCGCGCGTAACACCACGATCATCCGCTCCAACTACATCACCGTCGAAGGCGTGCGTTTCTACGATGCCGCGATCCGCCTGTGGCGCGAGCTCGCGCAGGAACTCCAGCTCAATCTCTTCTATGCCACCCGCGGTCACTTTACCCTGGCCCATAGCGATGCGGCGCTGCGCACCATGCGCCAGCGCGCCGAGATCAATAAGCACTGTCAGGTCGACTCCGAGGTCGTGGGTCCCGATGAGGTCCAAAGGGCGATCCCCGGCATCG
>JAJZZU010000341.1:2686-3291 GCA_021797365.1 Pseudomonadota bacterium
CTCTCCTGCGACGGTCATGCACCCATCGTCGGCGCCCTCTATCACGCACCCGGTGCCATCGCCCGTCACGATGCCGTGGCCTGGGGCTATGGGCGTGCCGCCGATAAGTTGGGCGTCGAGATCCACCAGCAAACGGAGGTCTTGGGCGTCGAGACGTCCGGCGGCGAGGTGACCGGGGTGCGCACGTCGCGCGGACCGATCGCCACCCGCAAGGTGCTATGCGCGGTCGCCGGCTCCACCCCGCGCGTCTTGAACATGGTCGGCCTCGCAAGCCCCATCGTCGTCCACCCGCTGCAGGCGATGGTGACAGAACCCATGAAACCCTGGCTCGACCCGATCGTGGTCTCCGGCAGCCTGCATGTCTATATCAGCCAATCGGCGCGTGGCGAACTGGTGCTGGGGGCGGCACTCGACCCTTACGAACTGCATCAGACGCGCTCCACCCTGGAGTTCGCCGAGGGGCTCGCCTCGCGCATACTCGATCTCTTTCCCTTTTTGTCGCAGGTGGGTGTCGTGCGCCAATGGGCGGGCATGGCCGACATGACACCAGACTTCGCGCCCATCATGGGCAAGACCCCGATCCGCGGCTTCTATCTGGATGGCGG
>JAJZZU010000342.1 GCA_021797365.1 Pseudomonadota bacterium
TCGCTGCCGGTGTCGCGGCGGCCCTGGGCGCGGGGCTATGGGGTTACGCCCTGTGGCTGGTGTGAATGCGGCCGTTGGCGGGCGACGCGCCCACGAGGACTGAGCGATACCCATGTAAGGGTACGCGCGGATTCGACAAACTCCGGTGCGAGTCCATCCCCATGCACCGGTGCTGGCGATGTCCCGCCTCCGCCGCCGCCCGCGCCGGCCTATCCAAGGTGCGGGCGCCATTGACGGCCGGGGGGTGGCTGGCAGGCCGTCGGAGCTTGACCCGGATATTCGAAGAATATCCCGATAGGCCCCCCGGACGGCGTGATGGCCGCTATTGCCGTGGCGTCGTGTCGATCCGGGGTTGCGGGGAATGAGGGTGCTTCTATCGAGGCCTGTGTAATCTCGGTGCTGCGCGAGGGATCATGGCGGAATCGCGAAACAGTGCGGCCCGATATCGATAATAATCGGTGAGGGCGCGCAGCTGTGTTATGCGGGAGGCGACCAAATCGGACTCCGCGGAGGTCAGGTCGAGCATATTGGCAAGGCCAATACGATACTGCGTACCTATGCCCGAGAGCGCGCGTCGCGCGCTGATCGTGGCAATCGTCGCCCTCCGATAGGCACGCATGCTGCTTTGCAGCCCATAGTAGGCCTGCCATACCGCCAGCAATACCCGATGCGTCTGGTCGCGTGTCTGCGCGCGTGCGACACGGTACGTGGCCCGCTGCTGTTCGATACGATAAGTGTTCGCAAAGTTGATATTGAAAGGCACGTTGACCTGAAGTCCGACAGAAAAGTTGTTCTCATCGGGGCCATGGGGAAACTCGTCGTTGCCCGCGCTCCCAAGAAGGGAGACCGACGGAAGCGCCTGGGCGGCGGCCTGACGGATCGCTTGGTGCGCCTCTTGCGCAAGGGCGAGGTCGGCGAGCAGTGACGGGTTGTGGGCGAGCGCCGCCTGAAGCCAGTGTCGTATGGTGTCAGGAATCGGGCCTGTGGGGGCCGGCAGGGAAACGACGCTCAGCGGGGTGCCCACGGGCAGCCCGGCGGCCTGCGCGAGTTCACCGCGGCGCACGCGTTCGAGCCCCCTGGCCTCGGACAGGCTGGCGCGTGCCTGCGCCCATAGGGTTTTGGCGAGATCGAGATCGGTTATGGGCTTTAGGTGGGCCTGATACAGGCGGCGGGCGGCGATAGGGCGGTCTCATGGTCATTTTAGGCAATCCTCGGGGTTGCGGGGAAGAGCGGTGCGCCCAGGCTATGGGGGAAGAGGTCGTCGAGATAGAAGCCGACGCCCAGTATCACGCCAAGGCCTCGACCGCTCGCCCGGTTGACCGGGATCGTCGCCTCCACGCCGACCTGTCCGTAGTGTCCGATCCAGACAAAGCCCGGGTCGATGGTGCCGAGTGTCTGCCCGGCATACGGCCCGCTCGTATAGGTCTGCATCGGGAATTCCACGAGCGGCACGAGGTTGTTGAAAGGGGCATGCAGCCCGATATCGCGGACGTAGGACTGAAGATAGGGGAGGCTGTACTGGACCGACAAGCCCCAACTGACGGACCTCGGGACATTCGCCGCCGACGGGATATTGGCGGCCACCATGCCAGTCAGTGCCAGCGGCCGCAGCAGACGGATGCGGCTCGGTAGATCCCCCAGGCCGCGCCCAAAGAGCAGCGTCGGGGAAAACACCGAATAGGGCTCACCGACCTTGTGGCTACCGGTGTCGTTGAGGGATTCGTTCAGCGCGCCTGTGATCAGCGTCTCTTGGCTATCGCTCTTCCAGAGCAGATAGCTAAGGCCCACCACCGCGTTTCCGAAACCGCTCGGTGTGGTGTTACCACCGGCACCCTGGTAGCTGCCGCCGATACTGAACGCTAGGTCTTTTGTGATGGTCTTCGATTCGGTTGCGGAGGCCGTCGAGACGTACGGAGAGGGGCTACCGGGTGTGCTGCTCAGGGAGGCGCGGCCGAACCCCAGGTCGAACTCGTCGGTGACCCCGGGATCGGAGAAGGTGAGAGTGCCGGGGAAGACGCGCATGCCGGCGATGGCGTGCGCGTGCGCGCTTGTTGTGAGCGCGCGCAAAACGATTCCCGCGGCGACCGCGGTGTACCTTCGGACAGGCATGGGATGATTCCTAAGAGATTGTCGGTCAGTTTTTGTGAGCCCCAGGGGATCTTATACTACCATCGGCTGAGACACGGGCTCGGCCATTTTGTTCCATGGCGGATACGAACCGCAAGCTGCTGCGATGGGGCGGACGGGGAACACGCGGCATTCCCATGTGCCATGCCGTGCGCGAACGGGCCGGGCGCGGAACCTGGGCGGCATAGAGGCCGACTCCGATCGGACAGCAGGCGGCCAGGGGTGGATCTGTACGGATCTCAACGCCCCGGCGATTGGGGGCGCGGGTCAGGTCCAAGGAGTGACATGGGGTGGACCATACCGGTCGATGCCTTGCCGGGTGCGGCCTGTATACTAGGCCGCGTACCTGAGCCCGTGAAGAGATCCGAGCGCGGCCCAATCCGCCGGGGTCGGCGCGATGGCGCGGGGGCATAACACCCCATTATTTGAAGGCTGCTCACCCCATGGACCGGTGTTCCGGGACGCGGGCTGTCGGTAGGCGTGTGTTTTATCAACGGATGGGAGATCGTATGACCGAGCACGGAGTCCATACCCATGCGCCGCATGAGGAGTTCGTCCAAGAGGCCGCGCACGGCCCTCACAAGCCCCATAGCCTGAATCAGTGGGTGGCGATCTTTACCGCCATCCTCGCCTCCCTGGGTGCGATCGTGAGTTACCAGGGCACGCGCACCATGAACGAGGTGCTCCTCTATAAAAACGAGGCCATCTTGCAAAAGACCCATGCGACCGATCAGTGGAGCTATTACCAGGCGGTCAGCACCAAGGCGCATATCATGCAGCTGGCCCTGGCCCTCTTGCCGTCTTCGAAGGCAAACCTGTTTCGCGAGAAGATCGCCAAGTACGCGGCGCAAAAGGTGACCATTAAGGCCCGCGCCGACGCCCTGGAAGCGCGCTCACGACATGCGGACCGGGAATCCGCGCGGCTTGATCGGCCTCACAACGGCATGGCCTTGAGCCTTATCTTCATCCAGATCGCCATTTCGCTCGCCTCGATCACGGCGCTGACCGGCCGTAGGTGGCTCTTTATCGCTGCCGGTGTCGCGGCGGCCCTGGGCGCGGGGCTATGGGGTTACGCCCTGTGGCTGGTGTGAATGCGGCCGTTGGCGGGCGACGCGCCCACGAGGACTGAGCGATACCCATGTAAGGGTACGCG
>JAJZZU010000343.1 GCA_021797365.1 Pseudomonadota bacterium
GTCTTGCGCCACGCGCGCTTCATCAGCAGACGCTATCTGCGCCCGACTCCCTATATGCCCGCACGAAGGGCAAAACCCCGAGCCGCCATACAGGCCGTGCTCCCTGCATATCCACACGCTCATATCATGCCTCCGCTTTCGCTCTCTCAACTTCGATCAGCTTGTCAATGTAGTGCCGCGCTTTCTCAAGGTCTTGAATCCCGCCCTTGTCGCGCCAGCGGCAGAGATACTTGATCGCGTTGCCTTCCAGAAAGCCAATGTTGTTCGAAATGATGAAATCCCACGGCTGAATGGCCTTGGTCTTGTAATGGTCGCCGCCGTGCTGCACGTCATTCGCCGCCATAACTGTTCTCCTTCTCAAAAAGCGCCCAAGTGCGCGGGAAGCGCTCGGCCACCAAAGCACCCACAGCGTCGGCGTACTGCCGGATTTCCCACTGAGCCTTCGGTGACTTGCGCAGGGTCAGGAACGCCAGCCAGTTCCGCAGATTGGCGCTTGCCCGCATGCGGGAGTAACGGGCTACGGGAAGGACAAGGCGCGCCAGCTCTTTTGGTACGCCTGCGATCAGCCCGCTTTCATAGAGCCCCTGCGCCCTGTTATAAAACCCCTCCAGCTCGTCCAACCACTTGTAGGCCGCTTCGCTGTCCAATGGCGCTACTCCCTGCGCCTGCTTGTTGGCGGTCTCTAGCGCTCCTCCAAGGACTCTTTTCAGTGTTGGCAAATAGTTCTCGTCCGGCAGAGGCATGTAACGGGCGCTCATTTCGTTGTAGCTCTGCGTGCGGTGCCGGTGCCACTCGCGGAACACGAAGATCGGTGCCTTGACCTCGATGACCATGCCGCCCATCTCGAAGGGCGTAGCGTGCTTGTTGTTGTAGAGATAGGCCAAGAGCTTTTCGTCCTTCTCCCATCCCTCGAAACCGCGCCCGGTGGACATGCGCGCCGCCTCGATAAAGCGCTCGTCGCTGCCCCAGGTTTCGATCAGCTTCACATAGCCGTGATCCAACACTTTAGTCATTCAAACCTCCGGCTTCGGCAGGGGGCCGATGAACTTGCCAAAAAGCGGTTCCGGCTTCTCGACGCCGCAAAAATACATGACCCAGACTCCTCCAAAGCGCACGGTGACAGGATTAACCATCCCTCCGTAGAGGTGCCAGTAAATACCCTCCACCATCACTTCGCTGGCGTCGAGGATTTTGGGCTTGGGGCTTTGAACGGTGGCCGCTATAGCATTTCCGTGCACTAGAGCCAATATCTTATCGTCTGCCTCCAACAAAAACCCTAAAAGGACAACAAGATCATCCCTATCTACGGACTCGCCAGCTTGCAGAGATTCAATAATCTCCTTGGTGTGCGCCCGGCTATAGATGGTTCTCCACTCGGTCATTTCGCCCTCCAGGCCCAATAAATAGCGTTCAGAATGTCGGTCTTAATGTCCTGCCGGTCGTCGCCGTCGTATTGGGCGGCGTACTTCTCCGCTAGCGCGGTCCTCGCGGCAAGATTTTCGGGGCGAATTTGCTGTAGTTTCTCATCCAGCATATCAATCGTCTCGTCCCGGCAGCCGATGCCGTCCGAGTCTCCCATCTCCAGTTTGACCTTATTCCCTTCGCCATCCTCGGCCCAAAGCTCAAGGCGCTCTTCGAGGGCGGTAATGCGCTCCTCGACCACACGCACCCCGGCATCGAAGCCCTCGAACATGTCGTCATAGGGCGCTTTGTATCGGTCCAGCGGTATGTGTGCGTAGGTCTTGGCGTAATCCTCCGCCTCGGGAAACGCCTTTTCAAAGGCTTCGTACAGTTCGTCGTCGGTCATTGCTTAATCCTCCACAGTTCATCCGCCCGCGCCTTCCGCGCCCTTACCACGAACCGAGCGCCGCCGAACCAAAGCCCCGGTGCGTATCGGTTGGCCTCGCTCAACTCCTCCATGGCGTCCTCTATCAGCGACCCGTAGCACCCGCAAAAGCAGGGGATATTATTCTTGACGTAATCGCGCAACGCGCAACAGATGGCGCATGTCTTGAAAGAGTCGGGCTCGCCGTCCCAGATGCCGGATGCGTACTCGTATTTGTCCCCGATATGGATAGGCCCTCCGCACTCGCCGCACTTGTGCGGCTTCCGGGCTATACGCATGACGCTCTTGAAGGCGCTCGGCCAATCTTCGCAATAGCAGGATGTCATTGCTCGCTCCTTGCGCGGATTGCGTTGCTAATCTGTCTAGCGCACCACGTCTCATCGTGAGCCATCCCCCATTCCGCGCACACCCTCGCGCACGCCTCCCGCTCAGCCTCCACCGCCTCTTTGGTCAGGCGCGTAAAGGTGGACATATCCTAGCGCCGGTGTTGGTCGAGAATCACGGCGATCTTTGCGTCCGCCGATTCCTGCACGGCCTTGAGACTGGCTTCCCAGTCGTCGGCAATGTCGCGCATCATCTCGAACTCCAGTTGGTCGGCCTCGGCCCGCAGCCTTTCTATCGTCCACAGTTCCCGTTGTGCGTCACTCACCATCCACCTCCCAAAACTCCACAAACCAGAACTTCCTCACCGGCCACTGATAAGCCAGTCCCTCCTCAACCATCGCATCCCGAGCCATGAGGGCTTGTCGCTGCGCGGCAAACACCTTGTCCCGCAGCGGGATGACTTCGCCATTCGGGTAGCGTTGGCAGACAGCGTAGACGGGGTATTTAGTCATCTATGATCTCCACACGGGTTTTCCCGTCCTCGGTGCGGGTGACCTTGAGGAGCGCGTCGCCTCGTGCTTTGTGCATCTCCTTAGCCCTAGCGTCATAGTCAAAATTGAGGACACTATTCTCAAGGAAGCGCACGCTCAAATAGCGCACGACCGGCTCGGGGATGTTCTCCAAAGACGCAATGGGGACGAAATGGTGCCGCCAAGGGTTTCCTACCACAATGGCTTGCCTGTTCCACTCATCCACAACCCCTAGAACGGGGTAGCAACGTCCCTTAGAATCCTTAAACCGCAACGGCTTCGTCAGATCAACCATTGTCGTCCTCCTTCGCCACACGCCAGACGCGAACATGGTCGGCATCGACCTTGCGGGTGGTGAATGCGAATTCAGGATTACGGGTCGCAAAGTAAGCTGCCGCGGAGCGGATATGGCCTACTTCCTCATATGACGCTACGAACGAGTCTCCCACTTTCATCTGGCGCCAGGGGTACTTGGCCAATGTTCGTGCCCCTGGAACTGACACCCCGTGTTCGATAACGTACTTCTCGCCTTTGTTAGCCATTGTTCCTCCTTTGGCGCAGTTCCGCC
>JAJZZU010000344.1 GCA_021797365.1 Pseudomonadota bacterium
TTAAGAACCCCAGGAACAGGGGGCGAGCACCAATAGGAGACGACTTCCCGTCGATCAAGGTCGACTCGCTGGAGGTGGGGCGCGCCTGGGCGATCAAGGGGGCACATGCCGAGTGCTGGAACTATCATTTCCATTGTGGGGGCCTTGATCTTTATCCTTCGAGCTGTGCGCTATGATTGTCCGGCCGCCTGCCCGTACGAAAGCCGGAAGAGCCAAGAAGCCGGGGCCCCCAAAGAGGCCCCGCGCCCGGCAGCACAACCGCTGGGGCCGTAAACCCTATCGGGGCCCATAACCCCCCCCGGGGGCCGGCGGTAGCGGCCTCTTGGGGCCTGCCCGAGACCCGAACCCGGCCTCCCGCAAACCCGCTCTTGTCCTGCGGGGGCCCAGGTATTGGGCGTGGATACGGCCGATTAATCTCGAACGATGGGTCCCTCGCGCATCCCGCGAGGCACACATCAACTCTTGCGGCTCAGGCCCTCCTCCACGGAGCGTACCGCGGCCTGCACGCGGGATGTGAGCTTGAGCTTGCGCAGGATGGCCTTCACGTGGAGCTTCACGGTGCCCTCGGAGATCCCGAGGTCGCGGGCAATCAGCTTGTTACTCTGGCCATCCCCGAGGTGGCCCAGGATCTCAAGCTCCCGGGGGGTAAGCTCACTGAAGGCATGCGAGGCGGTCAGGGCCTGCGGTCCGCTCTGGATGAAGTGCGCGAGCACCGGCGCGAACTCCGGGGCCACCACCATCTCCCCGGCCTCGATACGTGCGAGCGCGGCGACCAGGCTGTCTGGTTCCATGTCCTTCAAGAGATAGCCGCGCGCCCCGTAACGCAGTGAGGCCACGAGATCGGCCTCCTCGCTTGAGGTGGTGAGCATGACGATGGCCGCGGTCACCCCGCCTGCGCGTAGCGCCTTCAGGGTCTCAATACCGCCGATGCGGGGCATGCGGATGTCGAGCAGGACGATGTCGGGGCGCGTCTCCTGGATGGACCTCAGGGCCTGCTCGCCGTCATTGCTGGTGGCCACCACCTCGATGCCGCGGCGCACGAGCAGGTGCTCGAGTCCGCTTCTGAACAACGCATGATCGTCTATTAAAAACACCTTCACCGCACCACCTCCGCCACCGCCACCGCCCGTTCGGTCACGCGCGCCGGATCGGGGAAGGTGAGCCATACCCGTGTGCCCTCCCCGGCCTCGTGCTCCACACGCAACTCACCCCCGATCGCATGCGCGCGCTCGCGCATGATCGTCTGTCCGAAGTGCCCGTCATCGCGATCGGCGCGCTCGGCCGCCGATACCGGGCCCTCGCCATCGTCTTCGATCAGCACCTTGTAGTCCCCGCCGGCCTCGGACTGCAGCAGCACCCGCACGGTCTGCGCATGGGCGTGCTTGCGGATATTGGCCAGGGCCTCCTGGATCACGCGCAGCACATGGGTCTCGTGGGTCGCAGGCAGGGTCCCGTGCCAATCCTTCTGCACATAGACGGGGATGCCGGTCTCCTCCTTGAAGCGCACGATAGCCGCGTCCAGGGCCGGCAACAGCCCGCCCTCGGCCCCGCCGGCGCGGAAGTTGCGAATCAACCCGCGCACCTCCTTGTGGGCAATCTCGAGCCCGGCGGTGAGGCGCGCAAACTCGGTACGCGTCGCCGAATAGCCATCCGGCTCTATGGTCTCGCCCAGCACCTGGGCCTGGATGCGCAGGCTTGCCAGGGTCTGGGCGAGCGAATCGTGCAGTTCGTGGGCGATTGCCATGCGCTCCTGCAAAAGCGAGAGCTGGCGGCGCTCGTCTTGCAGGCGCATCTTCTCGATGGCCGCCCCCAGGTGCTGGCCTAGGCCCAGCAAGAGATCTTCGACGTCGCTTTGCCCGATGACGCGCGTGCGCTCCATGAACAGGTTGTAGAGCCCCACCACGCGCCCGTCGTAGCGCAAGGGGATGGCGAGCAGCACGAGGTCCTCCCCGGGAAACGGGTTTTGGCCCCAGGAGGTGCAGCACGCCTTCAAGTCCTGGTCCACGCTTAAGGTCCGGCGACCCACCGCCTGCCCGCACAGGCAGCAGTCGAGGGTCACGCGCCGCTCGTGTTCGACGATGTCCTGGGGCAGGCCGATGCTCGCCACCAGCCGCAGGTGGCCATCGCCGGTCAAGAGCCGCACGATGCCCCCGCGCACCTCGCCTGCGCTATGCAGCGTGAACAAAAAGCGCGGCAGGAGTTCATCCAGGTCTTGGGATGAGGCGATACCGGCGGTGATGGCGTTCAGGACACTGAGCCAACGGGCGATCACCCGCGAATCCCCGCCCGCGCGCTCCTGCGTCAGGGTCTTCAGGCGCTCCCCCAGGGCGTTCACATCCGAGGCCAGCTCCGCGAACTCGCCTGCCGCCCGGTCCTCGGGGATGCGCGCCGAGAGATTGCCGCTACGCACGCGCATCGCCCAGCAGCGCAAAGAGGCAAGCGGCCGCCACAGCGACCGGACCGTAGCCACCCACAAGATCGCGGCCACCAGCAGCGCGGCGGCGAGCGCGGCGAGCGCCAGATCGTGGGTCAGCACCGGGTGCGGACCTCCGTCGAGCGCCACGGCGACGAGGGCAGTCGCGAGCAGGCCGGCAAGCAGGGTCGGCGCCACCCACATGAGCCACAGCCGCCTGGGCCGCGCCCAACCGCGCGCGGGCGGCGTGCCATCGATACCGCCGCGCCTATCGCGCACACCAACCCTCTGCCAGAAGGACCCTTCCATGCCGACCTCGCACCCAAGCCCCGCCAATACCTACACATGGGCCACTATACCCTTCCCCGTCCCTGCGTTCGAATCCTGAAAACCCCGCCCTCAATCCCTGAATGCGTAGATCCCTGGCCTAAATACCGTAGGCCGCGAGCGCATGAAGCCCGCGAGATGGGCGCTCACCGCCGCCCCCAGTTCTTCCCCATATGAGGGGTGTCCGTAGTCGAGATCGGCAAGCGACCAGAGGCCGCGGCGCGATCGGCAGGCGGCGAGCACCAGGTGCACGAGCTCATCGGCCCCGCCCCCGGCCACGCAGCCCCCGAGCATCTGCCCGGTCTCCTCGTCATGCACGATCTCGATGAAGCCCGCGCTCGCGCCCTGGGCGCGGGCCTTCACCGACGCCCCATAGGGAATATAGACCACCTCCGGCGCGAACCCGGCGCGCTCGGCCAGGTCCTCGGACAGCCCTACGGCCGCCAACGGCAGGATGGAATCGATCACCAGCGGAACCTGGTGATAGTTGCGTCGCCTATGACCACCGAGTGCCG
>JAJZZU010000345.1 GCA_021797365.1 Pseudomonadota bacterium
AGGCCCGGCGGGTGTGCGGGCTGCGCGACGACCTTGAGCGCGGCATCATGGCGTGCTTTCCCGCGGCCAGGATCCATGGGGCCGGGGCGCCGCGATTGCCCAATACCAGCAATGTCGGTTTCGCGACGTTGGATGGCGAACAGATCAGGGATGCCCTCGATCGTCATGGCGTGGCCGTCTCCCTGGGGGCGGCGTGCGCGCTCGGCGGCAGCGAGCCGTCGCACGTCTTGACCGCCATGGGGCTCGAGCGGCGCTCGGCCCTGGCGTCGATCCGGTTTTCGTTGGGGCGATATAACACACAGGCCTGCGTCGAGCGGGTCTTGACCCTGCTCCCCGGCATCCTGGGCGAGGTCGCGGCACGCGCGGCGTAGAGGGGCACGAGGATGCGAGGAGACACGAAATGAAGGTCATGATTCGCAAAAACCGCGACGGGGTGCTGTCTGCCTACGTCGCCAAGAAGGATCTCGAGGAGCCGATCGTGGCCATGGAGCGGGCGGCCATGTGGGGTGGCCGCGTGACGCTCGCCAACGGCTGGCAGCTGGAACTGCCGGCGCTGGCGGCGGAGACCGCGCTGCCGATCACAGTCGAGGCCCGGCGCATCGGAGAGGCATAACCGTGAACGAGTCCGATTGGAGCCGCCTGCAAGCCCTGCTCGACGCCGAAGACGGACCCCTGTTGCCGGCGCTGCGACGCGACTTCCCGGGGCTTGCCTTCGTACGCTGCGACGCCTCGGACATGGCCGCAAGCCGGCCCTTTCGGGTCACGCCCACGGCCGACGTCTACCTCATCGATGGACGCGACCACTGTGTGTCGCTGACCTCCGATCTGGGGGCGGCCACGGGGGTCCTGATCGCCATGCGTGAGCGCTCATGAGCGATTTCAAGATCCGCGCCGAGGCGTGGGATATCACGCCCGCCGACCGCGAGCGTATGCACGTCGTGGCGCGGCAAGGCCCGGCCTTGCAGGAAGCGGCGATCGCAGCCCTCGAGACCCGCGTCGCGGCCGTCCTCGGGAGGCGCCACGCGCTGGCATTCGCCCATGCCGCCTGCGGGCTCGAGGGCCTTCTCAAGGCCTACGGCATCGGGCCCGGCGATGAGGTCATCGTCTCGGCCTATTCATGGTACGAGATCGCGCGCAGCATATGGCAGGTCGGTGCCACGCCCGTGTTCGCCGATATCGACTACTGGTCCGGCACGCTCAACCCTGAAAAGGCCGCTGCGCGCATTGGCCCGGCGACGCGGGCGATCCTTGCCGCCAACACCAACGGTCATCCCGCCGACTGGGAGGCGTTGCGCGCCGTGGCCGGGCGCCATGGCCTTGTGCTCATCGAGGATTCGACGGAGGCGCTGGGGTGTGCTTATGACCATACACCGGTGGGCCGTTTCGGCGACGCCAGCCTTTTTGATTTCCGCGCGCGTGGACCGGTGGCGTGCGGCGCCGGGGGGCTGGTCGTGACCGACGATACACGGTTGGCGGAGTCGCTGCGCCAGGGTCCGGCGGGTGGTCCTCACGCCGACTCCATGAGTGCCCTTACGGCGGTCTTGTTGCAGGCCCAATGGGGGCGTCTGGACGCCACGCTCGCCGCGCGCGCCCGCGTCAGCGCGCTTTATGCCCGCTTTATACGATCCTTCGAGGGCATCAAGGATCCGTACACCGGGCCGCGCGTCACGACCCACCACCCGTTTACGTTTCTCGTCCACCTGGGCGCCCGTTTCAGCCGGCAGGCACGCGATGCCATCGTCGACGATCTGCGCGCCGATGGCATCGAGGCGCGTCCCTACGCCACCCCGCTCTATCGGGATATGTACTGCCGCCAGAAGGGATTTTCGGGGGCCGGATGCGGGATTACCGACAAGATCGCGGATCGCGGCATCGCGCTCCCGTTTCATGCGGGGCTTGGCGAGGAGGACATAGCGCTTATCGTCGAGACCTTGAAGGATGCCTCCATCAATGTCGGCGCGGGATCGGCGATTTATCTTTGAGAGAGGGCGCGCTGCGCGCGCACCGTTACTACTGAAAAGGAGTCCGCAATCATGATCATTCCCGGCGATCTGCACGAGGCCCTGGCCGCGGGCCGGCTCATTCCCTACATAGGTCCGGGGGTGCTCGCGCTCGATCCCGCCTGTCCGCTCCCGGCGACCCCCGAGGCGCTGGTGTCGCGGCTCGTGGCGCGCGCCGCGGTCCCGCACAAGATCCGGGGCAATCTCACGGCCGCCGCCCAGTTCATCGAGAACTTCAAGCATCGAAAGACCGTGAATACCCTGATGCGCGATGCGTTCGCGGTGGACGCCTCCCCCAACGCCTTGCATGGCTGGCTCGCGGCCTCCGGGTTCCCCCTTATAGTGCACGCCTGGTACGACGACCTCGTGCGCGCCGCTTTGGCGGCGCGGGGCGGCGATTGGGGCCTGGTGCAGGCGGTCAGCCAGGCCGAGCATTACGGCACCTGGGTGCATTATTTCCGGCCTGATGGCGTGCGCGTCGATCGTGCCTCGTGGGCGACGCTCGTCTATGAGCCGTTCGGCGCCCTCCATCCTGCGTGCAATTTTCTGGTGTCGGACTCGGACTTCGTCGAGGTCCTGACCGAGATCGACATCCAGACGCCGATTCCCCGAGAGGTGCAGGCGCTGCGCCAGGATCGCGGGGTTTTGTTTCTCGGCTGCCGTTTCACGACCCAGCTCGAACGGGCCTTTGCGCGCCAGATCATGAAGCGCTCGCACGGGCCGCACTGGGCGGTATTGCCGGACACAAAGACCCGCAACGAGTCCCGCTTTCTGAGCGAGCAGTCGATAACGCCGGTTGTCGTGGATCTCGCGGCCTTCACGCATGCGCTTGCCGATCTCACGCCCGCGCCCGAGGCGCTCGTCGCTTCGTGACCAGAGAGGCGCGGCGCGTGTCCGGGTTAGCCTGTCTCCACGCCTATGGCAAGCGCCGCGCGCAGGCCCAGGGCCAGGCGCACCTTGCGGCGCACGGCCTCCACGGTGAGCGGCTGGGCTAGGAGGCCACAGACCCCCGCCGCGCGCCAGGACGGGTGTGGCGCGCCAGCGGATGCGCCTGCCACAACCAGTATGCGCGTATCGGGGCTCGCGTCCCGGATACGATCGATGACGCATGCCGCGTCCGCGCCGAGTTCGCTCTCGCCGATGATCAAAAGGTCCGGCCGGCGTTCGCGCAGGCGCGTAAGCCCCTGATCGACTGTGGACCATTCATGGGTCTCGTACTCGTCTTGCAGCATGAGCTG
>JAJZZU010000346.1 GCA_021797365.1 Pseudomonadota bacterium
GTCGTCCGCAAGCATTGGGTCGCAAAAGAGCGCGAAGAGGCTGGATACTTCGATGCGTCGATCTGGAAAGAAGCGCAGAAGACGAATGATCTCGGGCAGGCGAGATTGATCAAGGGTGCGCTGGACAACACCTCCGCAACGTGTGTCCTCGTTGGAAGTCAGACCTATGCGCGTCCCTGGGTGCGCTACGAGATTGTCAAGAGCATCTGTAGAGGGAACCGTGTTTTCGCGGTTCACATCAATCAAATCAAGGGTAAGGATCAACTGACAAAGTCGAATGGCCCCAACCCGTTCGACTATCTGGCCTTGAAGTACAGCGACGATGGCAAGAAAATCGAGGTCTTCGAAGCCAAAGACGGGAAATGGGATGTCTATGCGAAGTTGTCGGGCTATACACTGGAAAACACCGCTGCCGAACAGCGATGGGGGAAGTTCTTCAAATTTTTGTCGCTGGGCTACAAGATTTATTGTTGGTCTGAAGATGATGGGTACAACAACTGTTCTACTTGGGTCGGTTGACTTTTCTATGTATCAAGCCGCTCATCAGATCGACCGTGACTGCTAAGCGGTTCACAGTGATCACGGGCGGGTTGACGTGGTGTGGTCGCGATACGGCGCATCTTTCAGTATGCTTACGCCTGATTGATGATGGTGTCGCCAGAGTCGCTTCCCCGCAAATCGCCCCATCTCCCGCACCAGCAAAAGATATGCGCTTCTGACGGTAAAAGCGACGGTAAAGCCCCATTTCGATCAAAGCCAAGTCCTTTAACCATGCGGGCTTGGAGACCTTGTCGATGATGGAGTGGGAGTGAGATCGGGTCCTTCGGGGACTACGCCGGTTATCGAACGCCTGTCGTACCATGTGGATGTTCAAAGAAATACGTCACGACCCACAGGTGGCGATCGCGACGGCCCGCGAAAAGCTGCGGGATGTCGAAGGCTGTCGCCTACGGCAAGTCCTCGGCGCTGGAGAAGCGGCGCAAGACGCATCGACTGACTGTCAAGACCTTTGGCGACGTGGCCGGGAAGTGGCTGACCGGTGCCCGGATGGCCGACAGCGCGAAGGCGAAGCGCAAGAGCAACGTCGACCAGGCATTCTGCCGGTCTTCGAGAACCGGCAAATCAACGAGATCACCACCGATGGCCGGCGCGCCCTGTGCAACAAGGTGAAGGCATGTGGTGTGCCCGTCACCACGGTGTACATCCGGACATCGTGGAGCCGGTCTATGCCTTCGTCATCCTGCGCGGCGGAAGGATCGCGCCTCATCGCCGCCGGAGATCCGGCTCATGGTGTGGCAGATCGAATTGATGGCGACCCTTCCGGCTGGCGCTGCGCATAATCCTCTGGCGCTGGTGTGCAAGAGCGAGCTGAGCCGGGCGACCTGGGGTGGGGGCGGTTTCGAGAACGCAATTTGGATGGTCCCGAAGCGATGCATGAGGGGGCGCAATCGGCAGACGGTCTATCTGTCGCAAGGTACTCGACATTGTCGTGGCGCTGCACGCCCGCGCAGCCGGCTCCAAGTTCGAGTCGCTATCGCGCTACGATGCCGATCACTGTATGTTGAACGCGACTTTTAATGGGGCTACACAGATTTGTGGCGGAGCGGGCCAAGGCCGCCGGTGCTGCAGTCAGACGTCTATGTGAGCATGGGGAAATGCACAATCTTGGGGAGGAGCGGCAGGGCCTTGACCCGGTAGTCATGACACAGGAGTTTGTCAGAGATCGGTTCGACCACGGCAAGCCCCAGAAAGCCTGCGAAATGCACAAGCGCGCGCCATGTGTAGCAGGAGCGCAATGTCTGCTCGGGGGCGATTATGTCGTTTGGCGGCACCTCGCTTACCAGCATCGGGAAGGCGGTCAGGAAAGCGTCTTCATAGAACCGGTGCGGTCGCCAGACGGTGCCGTAGCGCGCCAGCAGGTATAGCGTGAACAGGAAGGCGTGCTGGATGAACGGCAGGTCGGGGTAATGATCCCAGTAGCCCCAGTTGCAGCGTTCGACGTAGGTCCGAAAGAGTCTCGGATAGATGGCTGCGAGGCCGTTATCGCCCAGCATGCGGCGGGCGTCCCGGGTGAGCAGGAACCGTCCCCGGTATTTGCGTATGAGGCCCGCGAGCCCGGCCGTCAGGCGCGCGACGTGCAGTTCGAAGAAGTCCGGTTCGCTGTTGATGGCGCCGAACCGCGTCCGGTCCTGATAGGTCTTTTCATCCCAATAGGAACGCGCCACCTCCCGGCACATGGCCCGGGGCAGATTGCCCGTGGCGGTCGGTTTCAGGCCCTGGTCGCCGATGGCCTTGGCCAGCAGGCCAAAAAGCCTCGATATCGGGGCCGTCGCGCCGTCCTCCGGCGCCTCGGCGATGATCGCTACCTCCGGTGAGGCAAACGGCCGGTATAGTATGCTGCGCATCTGCTCGGGCGACAGCCCGTGGAACTCATCCAGCGGGTGCTCGTTTTGCCGCCGCACATGGTCGGTGACGAACGCCTGTAACTCCTCGAGCGAGCCGAACTCACGACCCTCGAGGGCCTTACGCACCATTTCGGTGGCGCGTTTCGCGTTGGAATCGGGGTCCGCATCGCTTGGCCGGTTGTGACAGCACTGCCGATATGTCTTCCCGCTTCCGCAGGGACAGGGATCATTATCGCCGATCGAGGATATCGTCATGGGCCTTGCGCATTGTGATTGGCGAATGTCGAGGCCTTCCGGGGCAGCCGGACCGACATATTCCGGCCCGGCGGACCCATGAAGCGCCGTACGCGCATTCCTGTCGGAGGACCGGTTCGGGTCATTGTGCCACGATCGATGCCCTCGATCGACTCCCGTGGTCTTCGATCCGCCGGCCCGCGTGCCGGTCATGGGTCGTATCGGGGCGGGGCAGGCGGTTTTTGCGCATGAGGGTCCCGGGTCGCCATGATGCCCGGACATATTTGTCCCTTCGCCGACTGCCATGACCCACGCCCATCCCGCCTTTCTCATAGCCTGATCGCGGCAAATCCAGCCAGAACCCTGGCGGGCGCGTGCCGGTCCTCATGCCACCATCGGCGGCAGCGACGGTTTGATGGGGCGCGCGAAGGCCCCGGCCCCTGCCGGCCTTGGGTGCCATGGCGCGTTATTCGCCACCTTTGTGCCTGTGCTATACCCGCCACCCCGCGCCGCCACGTCGGTGACGTGCAGGATCACGCAGGGCGCACATCATGAATGCCGGATGTCCGCTCTGTGTCGGGGAACCGCGTGGAGTC
>JAJZZU010000347.1 GCA_021797365.1 Pseudomonadota bacterium
CCAGACGAGCGAAGGCCTGAGCCAATTCCACGGCCACGACCGACGCACCGATCACGGCCAGGCGTTGGGGGATCGCGTCGGTTTCCAGCGCCTCGGTCGAGGTCCAGTAAGGCGTGTCGGCCAGTCCGGCGATGGGCGGGATGGTGGCACGCGCGCCGGTGGCGATCAGGCAGCGGTCGAAGGCAACTACGCGCTCGCCGCCGTCGTTGAGCGCTACGTGCAGGGTCCGTGCATCGACGAACCGCGCCTGACCATGCAGGACCTCAATAGACGGTGTGCTTTCCAGAATGCCTTCGTACTTGGCGTGCCGCAGTTCCTCGACACGTCCCTGCTGCTGAGCCAGCAAGGGGCCGCGCAGTACGTCAGAGGGGCTGGGCGGCAGGCCGGCGTCGAAGGGGCTCTCGCGCCGCAGATGCGCGATGTGCGCGGCCCGGATCATGATCTTGGACGGTACGCAACCGACATTGACGCACGTGCCGCCGATGGTGCCGCGCTCGATCAGCGTCACGCGTGCGCCCCGTTCGACGGCCTTGAGCGCGCCGGCCATGGCCGCACCGCCGCTGCCAATCACGGCAATGTGCAACACCTGCCCGTCACTCGCGGCAATGGTGTCCTCATTCCGTGGCTGCGCGCCATAACCACTTCCCACCACCGCCTCGGTCAACTGCTGCATGGGCACCTCGCGTTCCAGCACAACTCGGGCCGTGGCATCCGGGTAGGACACTTGAGCCTCGCGTACCCCGGGGACGCCTTCGAGCGCTTGGCGCACATGCGCGGCGCAACTGTCGCAGGTCATGCCGGTGATAGCGAGTTCAGCGATTGCGTTCTGGGTCATACTGTTCTCCAAAGGATTCTCGTGATTAGCCATGTTGGGTGGGCGTTTCGCAGCCGTCCGTTGCGCAGCGGCGGTTCGCCGGATTGATCATGTCCCATATGGAGGCCAGGAACATGACGATCAGACCCGTATAGAAAATCCCTCTCGCCAGATCCTTGGCGAGGAAATGATGGGTCAGCCCAAACACGCCGATCAGCGCCAGCACCGGACCGATCGATCCCAGCAGCGTGCGCTGCCACTGGTGGTGCGAGAACCAACCCGCCAGGGTCGCCAATAGCGCCACACTGGCGAAGATCGGAATCAGCCAATGCACGAACAGGCCTTCCCAGTGACTGAGAAAGCCCAATCCGATCGCAGCCCCCAAGCTCGCGGCTGCCGGGAAGCACATGGCACAACTGAAACTGCCGACGATGGCACCGATGACACCGGTTTTGTCGACGATACGGGTGATGACGGACATGGCAGAACCTCCTGGGTGACGATTCGTAAGTGCTTGGTGGACTCCGGTAGGCTAAACTTACTGCCGTACTAATGTACGGAGTCAAGGCCAATGGAACCTATAGCTACCGCATTGACCATCGGACAACTGGCCGCAGGGGTCGGCGTCAACGTGGAGACGATCCGGTTTTACCAACGCAGAGGGTTGTTGCGCGAACCGCCTCGCCCGCCAAGGGGTATTCGGCATTACTCAGCCGAGGATGTTGCGCGGGTGAAATTCATCAAGTCGGCGCAACGGATGGGATTCAGCCTTGACGAAATCCACCATCTGCTGCGACTCGATGTGGGGATGCAATGCGATGCGGCGGCCGAATTGGCGGCCCAGCACTTAAACGATGTGCGGACGCGGCTACAGGATCTGCACCGGATCGAGGCAACGCTTGCAAAATTGCTCGAACAGTGCCGGCATGGCGATGAGAAAGTCGCCTGTCCGTTGATCGCGGCGCTACACGAAGACGAGGAAGTTGTGCGGTAGTTTGGATTCCAACAGACCAATCACAAATCAACACGAAGTTCCGGTTTAAGGCTTGCGAGACATTACTGGCCCAGATGCTCAAATCAACATGAAATTCCGGATACCCTTTATTTCTTGACTCACGTGGATTTCTCCTGGCGTCCACACATGGTGCGGTCTGGCTATGAGGGTAGGTGTTTGATCTTGCTGGTTTGAGTAATGGCTTTAACTACTGGTAGGCATATATAAGGCACATCTGATCTAACCCCCTATTTCGACAAGCGCAGGATGCCGAAACGGGGTTTTGCCAGGGCGGACCGCCCAAATGCACCGTTCCGCGTCCCGATGGGGCTTTATTTCTTTGTTCGGGAGGCCTTTTGTGGCCTGAAACCCGATTTCCGGACGGACTACGCCCTCGTGGGTCGCAACAGCCGTCGGCGCACGAGGTACAGATTGGCGAGTGCGCAGGTGACGAACAGCCGATGGGCGTTCTTCTCAAGACCCCGGTAGCGAACCTTGGTGAAATGAAAGACGCCCTTGATGACGCCAAAGACGTGCTCGACGCGGCTGCGGATTTGGGACTTCACGCGATTCTTGGCGCGCTCGACCTCGTTTACGACGCCCTTGTACCGATAGCGGCGGTTTGTGAGGTCACGGGCCTTCGGGGCGTGTTGTCGAAGACTATCGGTCTGGCCTTGATACGCCGAGTCACCCCATACCCGGGTCTCTTCGCCATGGAGAAGATCGGGCAGGATGGTGGCGTCATGAACGTTCGCCGCGGTCGCCACTACGGAATGAATGACCTTGGTCTTGCTGTCCACGCCGATGTGGGCCTTCATGCCGAAGTACCACTGATTCCCCTTACGTGTCTGATGCATGTCCGGATCGCGCTGCTTGTCCTTGTTCTTGGTGGACGAAGGGGCATTGATGATGGTGGCATCGACAATCGTGCCTTGGGTGACCTTGACGCCCTGGGATTCCAGATGCCGGTGGACCTCCCGGAAGAGCTTTTTCCCCAGATGGTGTTTCTCGAGCAGATGGCGGAACTTCAAGATGGTGGTCTCATCGGGCACCGGCTCCCGGCCCAGGTCGATGCCCACAAACCGACACATGGAGACCGATTCGTACAAGGCCTCCTCCGCCCCCGGATCGGAGAGGTTGAACCACTGCTGGAGGAAATAGATGCGCAGCATACGTTCCAAGCCCACCGGCGGTCGGCCGTTCTCACCCTTAGGATAGTAGGGTGCGATAACGGCGCACAGATCCTGCCAGGGCACCACCTTCTCCATATCCGCCAAGAACTTCTCGCGACGGGTTGGCTTCCTATGGGTCTCGAAGGTGCCGGTGGCTAAGGTGAGCTGGCGCATGCGTTTTATCCCTTTGGACTGGCGCCATTTTATCATAACGGCTTGTGTGTAGGGACTAAATCAGAGGTGCC
>JAJZZU010000348.1 GCA_021797365.1 Pseudomonadota bacterium
TAATTTATCAGCTTGAACCGGTCGATATCGCACAAGATGACGCCAAAGCGCTTTCCGAGCTCCATGCGCGTCGCCACTGTTTGTTGTAGCGCGGCGCGGCTCGGTACGCTTATAGAATCGCCCGGATTGGACATCGACATGATGCAGTCCTCTTTAACACAAAAAAATCGCCAACGTTTTTACGAGATTCAGTATACGTTAATGCATGAATCGGTGTCTGTCCAAGAGAAAATGCAGCACCATCCTTTGTAAATATCCCCTGGCAGAGCCGGTAGGATTCCGTCGCGCTCCCCGTAGGTCCTGAATAAGACAGAGGGCATCGGATCCCCTGACGTTTTTCGTGTGCGTCTTGCTACGACAGATATGCGCTGCCTTGACCGGGATGGCGCGGTGGCGGTGTCGCCGCGGCGCTTGATGCAGGCCCACCACGACCGCGGGCCGACCGCACTCGTGGGACGCGGCTTGTGGGTGCGAAACGGGATGGCGCGGAGCTGGCACTCCTTAGCTGGGCGTAGGCGGCCGCTGTGTGCCCCGCACGATGCCCGGTCGGCCGGGCGCAGGCCCTCCAGTGGCCACGGATGGGCGCATTATCGCAAACAGCTGCTCATTGCCGGCGGCACGGCGGGTCCTGATCCTGGGGTGCGGGTGAAGAGTCGCGCCTCGCGTATCCTGGGCCCGAACCTCGCGCGACTTGTGGGCGATGGGCAGGCGGTCGGCGGCCATGGCCCGATGTGCGCCGCGACCTTCGTCGATCGCGCCCGGTTTCTGGGGACCGATTGGCAAGCGGCTAGGCATCGATCTCGGGCCCACGCGCGGCTTTACACCGCCCCACGAGGCCTCCGTCGCGCGTGGGCCCCGAAGCGGATGTGGGTGTATCCGCTGCCCGAGAAGGCCCGGCCCACCTGTCATCGCCATGCGCGCATCCCGACCGACCCTGCCAGGAGGTGAAGACCCTGACACGAAGCGATGCGCACGCCGCCGCGCTGGTGGCGTGCCGGGGTTCTTGGAGGGCCGATGTGCCGGGCGGGGCGGCGCCATAGCCAGCGCTCGCGTATCGCCTCATTCTGTGTGCCATGATCAGCACGACCCAGGAACCGGCGGCCGTCGGCCTATGGGCCAAACGTCGGCCGGCCCTGCTGTGCCGCCGATAGCCCCTATGGACCCCCGTCCGAGCCCACGATCCGCCGCCTGCTGCCGGCGGTCGATATCACGGCGCCGGAACGTGGTCTAGGGGGTTGGCGGCGCATGCAGGGCGTAGCCGATGCCGCGGTCACCGGGTGTGCGCGCAAGGTGAGCGCTTGATGGCAAGGTCTGCCGGGTTCGCTGGAGGGCGAGTCTCCGTGGCGACCGGTGGCGGCGCTCGGGCACGCAAGCGGCGTGGTCTGGAGCCCGGTCGGAGTCGCCGGCAAGGCCTCCGTACGGCCGGCGCTAAAGCCCTTCCTGGACCCCTTGCCGCTGATAGCGGGCGGTCACCGCTGATGCCTGACCTACCAGAAAGGGCCGCAGTGCTCCGCCAGTAATCAGGCCGCGGCTCAGAGGGTGGTAGGGCGGCGCGAGACCCCCATCATGAGACCATGCGCCATCACAACGCCCCCTATCGTCTCTGTCCCAACGCTGCCCCAGCGGAGATGGACTCCGCTGTGTGTCATGCCTTGTTTGGGTTGCCAGTCGAGCCGAGGTCTCCCGCTGTAGGTCATCAGTGTTGGGCCATCCATCCCGAGCGCGCCAGATGCGCCACGCCAAGCGCTGCCGGCCGGTCAGTGATTGTGCTCACGGGGACGCCCAGCACCCGTTCCCGGATCGTGCGCCACGCGGCATTGCACGCGCCGCCGCCGGTCGTCACGACGCGCTGTAGCCGCGGGGCGCCGTGCGCGGTCAGGAGCGCGTAGCCGCGCGCCTCGATGGCGGAGAGCCCCTCGAGGAGACCTTGGAGGAATAACCGGTCGTCCGATGGCCGCGGAGCGAGTCTTGGCGCAAGCGTCGGATCGTTCATCGGGAAGCGTTCACCGGGTTTCAGAAGCGGGTAATAATGGAGACCGGTGTCGGAGACCAGCGGGAGTTCGGCGGACAGGCGCAGGAGCGCGGCCCTATCGAAATAATGGGCAAGCACCGCGCCGCCGCTATTCGAGGCCCCGCCCACGAGCCACGTATCGGCAAGGCGGTGGCTGTAGATGCCCGACTCCGGGACTAATACCGGCTGCGGACTCTCGATCTTCAAGACCAGGGTCGATCCGAGCGAACTGACACCAGAGCCCCGGGGCAATGGCCCGAGCGCCAGGAATGCGGCAGTGCTATCGGTGGTTCCGGCGACGATGAGTGGCGCTACGCGCAGGCCAAGACGGCGGGCGAGATCGCGGCGCAGAGGGCCCAGAGGTGTGCCCGCCGGCACTACGCTCGGGAGGTAGGCGCTTGTGGGGGCGCGCGCGAGGGCCTCGGCCCACTGTCCGCTGAAGCCAAGCTTCAAGGCGTTGTGCTCGTCCAAGACGCGGTGGCACCGGGTCAGCATACCGGTGAGCCATGGCCCTTGCGCGGTCAGAACCGCACGCGTCTGCGCGTAATGCCGGATAAGCCACAAAAGCTTGGCGGGTCCCCCGTAGGGGCCGGAGGCGGGCCCTGTCGCGAGGCCTGCCGCCGCAAGGGCCTCGGCCTCGGCGCGCGCCCG
Source organism: Pseudomonadota bacterium (assembly GCA_021797365.1). The sequence continues at coordinate 2,663 of JAJZZU010000348.1, forward strand.
GCCATCGTCGTAGGCCAGCACCGGCGTGAGCGGGCGCCCATGGGAGGGATGGCAGAGGAACACGGTCCCGGAGGTGCCATCGACGGCTATGGCGGCGATCTCGGCCGACGGCCGACCACGGCTTATGAGGGTGATGAGTTGCAGGGCATGGTGTAACCAGGCCGCCGGGTTCCAGGATTGGCCGCAGGGCCAGATGCGCGTGACGATGGTGCGCCGTCGCCCGGTTTCGTCAACCGTGGCGACGCGAATCCCTGAGGTGCCGAGGTCGACACCCAGAAATAACCGTTCCCGGGCCATTCTCAAAGGCCGTGTTCGGGCAGTCCGGGTGGTCGTTGGCCATGGTGCGCGATGACGTGGGTGTAGAGGCCGCCACGGACGTTGAATCGGGCCGTAAGCACCATATAGCGGGGTGCCGTGGCCGCCACCAGATCACTCAAGATACGGTTGGTTACAGCCTCGTGGAATGCCCCCTCGTTACGGTACGACCAGACGTAGAGCTTCAGGGATTTGAGCTCGACACACGCGCGATCCGGTACATAGACGAGATCGAGTTCAGC
>JAJZZU010000349.1 GCA_021797365.1 Pseudomonadota bacterium
TCCAAGCGGGCCAGGGCGTCGGCATCAGGGGGAGATTCGCCGCTCATGGAGGCCACTATAGAACTCGCGGGCGCCGGGGTCAACGTCCGCCGTGAGGGGCTTGTGGATCACACGGCGGCCTGCGCGCTGGTATGCACAACGGCCCCGGCGCGAACGGTGGCCGCCAAGGAATGAATGCCAGGGGGCGTCCGGGGCGACGATCCGCGACCGGTAGATAGACGGCGCGATGGGCGCGCATGAGGGCGCGCGCCAACGGGCGCGGATCGAGCTCCGAACCGACCGGCCAATAGATCCCGACGCGATGCGCCCGACGTAGGAGCGGCAGGCCGCGCCGCGCCACGCGTTGCGCGCTCATGACGCGCGCGCGCGCATCCACCGCCTTGCGGCATGCGCGCAGACTGCGCCGCAAACCGTGTTTGTCATGCATGGGACCGGTACTGCAAGATAGAGGCGCCCTCCGCCTGTGCCGTAACCATTCTTTGCCTCGAACCAAAGGTTCAAGTGGGACACGTCCGGATGCTTCAGGCTTTCCGTTCGAGACGGACATGCACAACAGCGCCCGAGATCGTGGTTCCCGAGGCAAGAGTTATAGGTTCAGGGGCACGGAATGGCTACGAACACCGCAGGGGGCGCCAAACCTGCAAACGACCTCGATGATTCTCAAGGCCGTTCCTTTAACTCGTCTCGTAAAACCTGCTCCACTTTGTCGGTAAGTCCCTCGACGCGCTTGATCCACTCCGCCGACGTCGATACCGACTGTTCACGCAACCGCAGCAACTCATACGCCATGTTGAGGGCCGCCATGACGGCGTGCCGCTCCATGCTAACCGTTCGCCCGCCACGCTGGCCTTCCTGCATGCGCAGGTCGACATAACGGGCTGCCTTGATCAAGGCCTCTCGTTCGTCCTCCGGACAGGACACCGCGAACTCCTTGCCAAGCACGGAGATATGAATCGTCTCCTTAGGGCCCGTCATTACCGCTCCTCGCGGGTCAAGGCCGCGACACGCCCTATCATCTCCTCGACGCGACTGCGTGCCACGCGCGTGCGCTCGTTTAGTCGCACATACTCCGCCGACAAGGCCTGATGGCGCGCACGCCAATTCGCATTGTCTTCCTGGAGTCGCCGGCACACTGCGACCAAATCCTCGATCCGACGCTCCAAGCGGGCCAGGGCGTCGGCATCAGGGGGAGATTCGCCGCTCATGGAGGCCACTATAGAACTCGCGGGCGCCGGGGTCAACGTCCGCCGTGAGGGGCTTGTGGATCACACGGCGGCCTGCGCGCACCGGCCTCGGACCCCGGGAAAATGCCGGCTTGCCGGGCGCCAAAGTGAGTAGCATAGGTTAGAATGGCGGCATGCAGGATGACCTCACTTACGACGCATGGACGATGATGCTGACGCAGGCCGACGTCGCGCTCGCGGCATCGGAGGCCCATGGCGTTGTCGTTGGCCTGATATGCGCGGGGCGGGTCGATGACGATACGGCGATCGCGGCACTGGGGGCGAACGAAGCCGATCCAGATCTGCGCGACGGCCTTGAAACCGCGCGCCGCCGGATCGCCGATGATCTGGCCGAGGGCGGGCTCGGACTCGAGCCCTTGCTGCCGGACGACGAGCGCCCGGCCGTGCAGCGCAGCCGCGCGCTTATCGAATGGTGCCGGGGCTTTGTGGCCGGGTTTTATTTTCATGACCGTGACACAAAGACGAGCGATCACCCCGAGATCGTGGCCGAGGCCCTGAACGACATCGGCGAGCTCGCGGAGGCCAGCGGAACCGTCGGCGAGTCGGACTTAAGCGAACTCGTCGAATATCTACGGGTGGCGGTGCAATTGATCTACGACGAGACCGCCGAGTGAGCAGGTCCGTCATACGATCCGCGCAGGCGTGGCGCGGGCGTCGACTTCGGGCATAATGATCCCCATGGACAAAAATACCTTCAGGCGTCGGCGCGCCGAATTCATGGGTCTCATGGGAGAGGCCGTAGCGATCATACCGACGTCGCCTGTGCGTGCGCGCAACGGCGATGTGGAATACCTCTTCCGCCCCGACAGCGACTTCTATTATCTGACACACTTCCCCGAGCCCGAGGCCGTGGCGGTCTTGATCCCCGGGCGTGCCCAAGGCGAGTTCCTGCTTTTCTGCCGGGACCGGGACCCGGACAAGGAGCAATGGCAAGGGCGACGCGCCGGCCCCGAGGGAGCGGTCTCCCAATACGGGGCTGACGACGCCTTCCCCATAGACGACATAGACGACATCCTTCCAGGTCTCCTTGAGAACCGGCGCCGCGTCTACTACAGCATGGGCCGCCACCCGGAATTCGATGGTCACGTCCTTGAGTGGGTCAATGAAGTCCGTGCCAAGGCACGGTCAGGGGTCGCGGCGCCCGAGGAGTTCGTTGACCCAAACCATATCCTCCATGAGATGCGGCTTACGAAACGCCCCGAGGAGATTGCGCTCATGCGGCGCGCGGCGGCGGTCGGCGCCGAGGGGCACAAGCGCGCCATCCGGGGATGCGCCCCAGGGCTCTTTGAATACGAGCTCGAGGCCGAACTTCTCTACGCCTTCCGCAAGGGCGGCTCCCAGTATCCGTCGTACCCGCCGATCGTGGCGAGCGGCGCCAACGCCTGCATCCTTCATTACACCGAAAACGACGCGCCGCTGAAAGACGGTACGCTCGTGTTGATCGACGCCGGCTGCGAGATCGACGGTTACGCGTCGGATATCAGCCGGACGTTCCCGGTGGGACATAGGTTTAGTCCCGAGCAGCGCGCACTCTATGACATCGTGCTTGCCGCGCATGCCGCGGCGCTCGCCGCCATAGCGCCGGGTCGCGAGTGGCCGGCCGCGCACGAGGCCGCGGTCAAGGTCCTGACGCAAGGCCTGCTCGACCTGAAACTTTTGCATGGCGCCGTTGATGAGCTCATAGAAAATGGCGGCTATAAGCGTTTTTACATGCATAGAACCGGCCACTGGCTGGGTCTCGATGTGCATGACGTGGGGGATTACAAGGTCGGCGGCGCGCATCGCGTCCTGGAAGCGGGGATGGTGACGACGGTCGAGCCGGGCCTCTATATTCCAGGAAGCGACGATATACCGGAACGCTTCCGGAATATCGGGATCCGTATCGAGGATGACGTCCTGGTCACGAAAAACGGCTACGAGATCCTAAGCCACGACTTGCCAAGACGTGCCGAGGACATCGAGGCCTTGCG
>JAJZZU010000020.1 GCA_021797365.1 Pseudomonadota bacterium
GCGCTCGCCGTGACCCACATCACGATCGTGTCGGTCACCATCTACCTTGGCGGTCTCGCGGTTGGCGGCCGCGGCCTTGCGGACCTCCTCTCCGTGGACCTCGTGCAAGACCTCGCGCGCAAAACGCGCCATCACCTGAAAGCGGTGGTGTATGACCGCCTTGACGGTATCGAGATCGCAGACCTCTTTCGGCTGGGTGTAGGTGGGTATCGGGGCGGTCTTCTTGACCGTGGCCAGGCCCAGCATCTCGAGCGTGCGAATGTATCCCCAGCCGATGTCGAACTCCCAGGGCTTGCACGAGAATTTGGCGGAACTGGCGTAGGTGTGGTGGTTGTTGTGCAGTTCTTCGCCGCCGATCAGGATGCCGATCGGTGCGATATTGGTGGCTGCGTCGGCGCACTCGAAGTTGCGGTAGCCGTAGTAATGGCCCACGCCGTTGACCACGCCGGCTGCGAAAAACGGGATCCAGATCATCTGGATGGCCCAAATCGTGAGACCGAGCGGGCCAAAGCACGCAAGGTCGATGATGAGCATGAGGACGATACCCGCGGCGCTGTGTCGCGTATAGACATGCCGCTCCAGCCAATCGTCCGGGGTATTGTGTCCGAACTTGGCGAGCGTCTGGGTGTTTTTGGCCTCGGCGCGATAGAGCTCCGCACCCTCCCACAGCACCTTTTTCAGGCCCAGTACCTGCGGGCTATGCGGATCGTCTTCCGTTTCGCAGCGCGCGTGATGCTTGCGATGGATGGCCACCCATTCCTTGGTCACCATGCCCGTCGTCAGCCATAACCACAGGCGGAAGAAGTGGGCGACCGCGGGATGCAGGTCCAGGGCCCGATGCGTCTGATGACGGTGCAGGTAGATGGTGACCGACACGATCGTGATGTGGGTCACGGCGAGCGCGACCAGCACATAGCCCCACCACGGCAAGACGATAAGACCTTGAAGCATGCTTTACCCCTCATGTAGGAAAAACGCCAGGGCCGTCTCGACGCGCGTCCTGGGCCGACCAACGGCCGTTTCAGCGATCCTGCGCGCTGTCGCTCGCCCAATCACGCATCCGCGTCCCCCACTCATGGGCGGTCGCGGCGTCCAGTTCAACGGTAAAATATTTGGCGCCATCGCGTATGATGACCCGCAGGAGCCGTGCCCCGGTCTCGTGGAAGACCTGACGCAACTCTATCACCTGTCCCGAGGGCGCGGTAATCTGTTCCATGGCCAGGATATTGTAGCATGGACCGAGGAGAATGATGGCAGTCCCCAAGACCCCCCTTTTGACGGTGGATATCATCATCCGTCCGGATGGACACCCGCATGGCGTGATCCTGATCGAGCGTCGCCATCCGCCATCGGGGTGGGCCTTGCCCGGCGGTTTCGTGGACATCGGCGAGCGGGTGGAGGATGCCGCGCGCCGCGAGGCCCGCGAAGAGACCGGTCTGGCCGTGACGCTAGAGGCCCTGCTCGGCTGTTATTCCGATCCGGCCCGCGACCCGCGCGGCCACACGGTATCGCTCGTATACATCGCGCAGGCCTCCGGCATGGCGCGGGCCGGAGACGATGCCCGGCGCTGCGAGATCGCCGATATCCGCCGCATCACGGTGCCGCTTGCCTTCGATCACCCCCGGATCCTGGATGATTATCGGCGGTTCCGGGCGTCCGGCGAGCGGCCGGCGCCGGAGGTAAAGGCGGTAATGCCGTAGGGGTCGGCATAGGACGCCTCGGGTGTCGTGCCTATGGCTGTGAGCAGGCCGCTTTGGCGATCCAGGCGGTAACGGCTGATCGTGCTGTTGCCATAGTTGACCGCGAATACGAAGCGTGCCGCCGTGTCGAGTGTCAACGAGAAGGGGTAGCCGCCGGTCGGTACGTGCCCGACGTGCGTGAGGCGGCCGTCGGCCTGGTTGATGCGAAAGATCGAGATGTCGTTGGCGCTGGTGTTGGCGACAAAGAGGTAGCGCCCGCTCGGATCGATGACCAGCGAGTCCGGATGGTGGTCGAAGGGTTCGGTCACCCGGTCTTTCAGGGTCAGCCGCCCGTGGGCCCCGATGGCAAGCACCAGAAGGACATTCGCCCGGAAGTCGGCGACATACAAAAACCGTCCGTCGGGGCCGACCGCGAGCCCATAAGGGCCGTCGCCCGGGGGTTCATGAAACAGCCCCAGGGGCATGAGTGCCGCGTGATCCGGCGCGCGCCGATACATGCCGATCGTGGCGTTCCCGAAGTTTGCGACATAGGCATAGCGGCCGTTCGGCGTGAAGGTCACGGAGTAGGGCTTGGCCCCCGGCGCCTCATGGACGCGGCCGTCGGGGATCAGCACGCCCCGCCCGCGGCGCATGCGGTAGATGCCCACCGTGCTGTCGCCGCTGTTGGCGACGTAGATGTCGTGTCCCCCGGGGCTTGCGGTCACACTGAAGGGGTTGGTGCGTGGCCCCTGAAGACGCACCGCGGCGCGCGCGAGCCTGCCGTCGGCGGGGTCTATCCGATAGGCACTGACGGCGTGCGCGAGGCTGTCGGCGGTGATCACATAACCCAGCGGATCGGCGATGATCGACTCCGGTCCCCCTGGGGTCGGCACCGATTGCGATGCCACGAGGTTGCCCTTGTCGTGCTCGGCGTAGACGCCGATCGTGCTGTTGTTGTAATTGGCGACATACACAAAGGTGTGGGCGCGCGCCACGCCGCCCAGGAGGCATAGCCCGAGGATCAGAAGGGGCGTGCTCCGGTATCGACCCGCGACCACCCGCGTCAGTCCGTGCTCAGACACTAATATAAGTCCATCCGCGGCGCTGGAGCCGGACGATCTCGGCGATTGCCGAGGGTACGATCACCGTCTGCGGCAGGAGGTGCGGATCAATGCCCTTGCGGCGCTTGAGGCGGTTGATCGTATCCTGGCACGCGGCGAATATCAGGTTCGGATAGCGCGCCTGAAGGGCGGCGATGCGCGCCGGAAACGGCGACAGGTGGCGGCGCAGGAGCGCAAGCCCCGGGCCATCGGCCAGGATCTCGACCTTCGCCTGCCGGTGATCGGCGCGGTAACGGGCGAGCAGGTGCTGGGCCTCCTCGAGCACCTGACGCATATGGGTGCGGTCGCCGTTGTCCAAATGAAACAGGACCTTGGTGGTGAGGTGGGTCGTGGCCCGCGCGATCGCGGCCACCGGGCGCGGCGGCACAGCCGGGGCCCACAAGGCGCGCAACGACCAGCCGAGGGTCACCCCGATCAAGAGCACGATGGGCGCAATCAGCGGGGCCAGGCGCGAGGCCAGATGCCGGCGCGGCGTTTCGCGGTGTCTTGGCGCCGGCGTGGTATCGTAGGCGAGCCGCACCAGATCCGAGACCTTGCGCAATTCACAGACCTTGCGGTTCAGCTCCGGGTCGTTGTTTATGAGCGGATAGACGCGGCCCTTCTCATCGCCGTCGATCTGGTTATCGACGAAGGCGTTGAGGAATTCATCCGAGAGCCCGGGTCCTTCCGATTCGGTCATTTCACTCTCCGCATCCTTGGTGTGGGGGCGGCGGCCGCCATATCCGGGAGTAACAGGGCCTTCAAGGCCGCGCGCGCACGACACAGCCGACTCATGACAGTCCCGCCCGGTATGCCCAGTATGGACGAGACCTCATTATAAGAGAAACCTTCTAAATCAACCAGGGTCACGACCTGTCTCTGTCCTTGAGGGAGCCTCGCGATGGCCGCGCGCACGCGCGCGGCGAGTTCCGAACGCAGGTGCTCGGTCTCGAGGCAGTGGTCGCACGCGATGTCCATGTCATCGATGTCTTCGGCCTCGCGTTCGCGCCGATGATGGTCGCGAAAGCAGTTGGTCATGATGCTGAAAAGCCATGCCTCTTCGGCCCCGGGATCCCGGAGCTGATCGTGTTTTTGCCAGGCCTTGGTGAGTGTCTCCTGGACCAGGTCGTCGGCCAGGGAGGGGTTATGGGTCCAGGCATAGGCGATACGATAGAGGCGCGGGCGGCTGGCCTCCAGGGTCTTTTTGAACTCCCGCGAGCGGCATAACAACTGACGGATGCCCATATTCGATTCTCCTCGGGTGGTGGGACGGTGCCCTATCGTTATTTATTCCGAAACGGGGGGAGTTTATGCCCGAGGCGCGCCCAGGGGAAGCATGGGGCTGATCAGCGGTCGGCGATCTCGCCGCGCGCCCACCGGCCGAGCACATACGGGTAGAGGGCATGCTCGAGGGCGAGCACGCGCGCCGCGAGCGCCGCCGGGGACTCCCCCGGTATCACCGTAAGTCCGGCCTGGGCGATGATCGGGCCGCCATCGACGGCGTGGGTGACGAGGTGCACCGTGGCGCCATGGATACGCGCGCCGGATGCGAGGGCGCGCCGGTGGGTGTCGAGCCCGGGGAACGCCGGTAAAAGCGAGGGGTGGATGTTGAGCAGGCGCCCCTGGTAACGGCCTACGAAGTCCGCGCCCAAGACCCTCAGAAAGCCGGCCAGCGCGATGATATCCGGCGCCAGATCGTCCAGCGCCGTCGCCAGGGTCTCCTCGAAGGCCGCGCGCGTGGCAAACCGGCGATGATCGACGAGGCGTAGCGCAAGACCCTGATCGCGCGCGTAGTCGACGGCCGGGGCCGTGGGGTTGTTGCTGACCACGCCTGTGATCGCATAGCCCTGTTCGGAGGCCTCTTCTTGCAAGGCGCGCAGGTTGCTGCCGCGCCCCGAGACCATGACCGCAACCCTCAAGGGCGGTCTCAGGCCCATGCGAATTCGCCGGGGCCCTCATCGACACGGCCGATGACAAACGGTGCCTCCCCGTGATCACGGAGCACGGCCTCGGCGACCCCGGCATCGGCGGCATCGACCACCACCACCATACCGACGCCGCAGTTGAAGGTCCGGTACATCTCCTCTTCGGCGATGTCTCCGCCCTCCTGAAGCCAGCCGAAGATCGCGGGCCGCGACCAGGATGATCGGTCGATGACCGCGCGCCGGCCCTCGGGGATCACGCGCGGGACATTGCCAGGCAGCCCTCCGCCCGTGATGTGCGCCATGGCGTGGACGTCGATCGCGGCATGGAGGGCGAGCAGGGCCTTCACATAGATGCGCGTGGGCGCGAGCAGGATGTCGTCGAGGCGGCGGTCGCCGACGGTCGCGGTGAGATCCGTCCCGCGTCGGGCGAGGACCGCCCGCGCCAGGGAGTAACCGTTGGAGTGCAGCCCCGACGAGGGCAGCCCGAGGATGATGTCACCGTCTTTGACGCGGCGGCCGTCGATCAGGCGTTCCCGTTCCACCGCTCCCACGCAGAAGCCGGCCAGGTCATAGTCCTGATCGCGGTACATCCCCGGCATCTCCGCGGTTTCGCCGCCGACCAGGGCCGCACCCGCCAATTCGCAGCCACGACCGATTCCGGCGATAATACGTTCGGCCTTGCGGACGTCGAGTCGGCCCGAGGCGAAGTAATCCAGAAAAAAGAGCGGCTCGGCCCCTTGCACGACGATATCGTTGGCGCACATGGCGACCAGGTCGATGCCGATGTCGTCATGGCGATCGAGCGCGATCGCCAGCAGCAGTTTTGTGCCCACGCCGTCGGTGCCCGAGACCAGCACGGGGTCGCGATAGCGCCCGGACAGCGCAAAGAGCGCGCCGAACCCGCCAAGACCCGCGAGGACTCCGGGGCGGGTGGTTTTGGCGGCGATCGGCTTTAGGGCCTCGACCAGGGCATCGCCGGCCTCGATGTCGACGCCGGCGGTACGATAGCTCAAGGGGTTTGGGGTCTTGGGTTCAGTCACTGGGGTCTTGTCACAGGCGGGCTCCGAGATGGCCGTTATGTTAGGGCTTGGGACCCTGCAAGTAAATCTTGACTTCGGTCGGCGCGCACGGGTAAACGGGGACCGCACGCCCGGCGCTGCTGTGCCCGCACTGTGAGAGGGATGTCCGCGTGAAAAGACTGCAGCATCTACCCAACATGATCACGCTTTTGCGGATGGCGTTCGTACCGCTTCTGATCCTGGTCCTGAAGGATCACCATTACCTCGAGGCCCTGTGGGTGTTCCTGATTGCGGGGATATCGGACGGTCTGGACGGTTATATCGCCAAGCGGTTTGGTTTCGTGAGCCAGCTCGGCGCCATTCTCGATCCCCTGGCCGACAAGATCCTGTTGGTGAGCGCCTATGTGATGCTGGCGCTGCTGGCGCTCGTGCCGTTCTGGCTGGTGCTTGTGGTGACCTTCCGGGACGCGCTTATCGTCGGCGGCTACCTCGTTTATACCTCGCTGTACGGGCCGGTATCGATGCGCCCGAGCCGAGTGAGCAAGTTCAACACCTTCACCCAGATCCTGCTCGTGGTGTTCCTGCTCACCGAGCGCGCCTTCGCGTTTCATGTCGCCCACATCCAGGCGGCGCTCGTCTTTGTGGTCCTTGTCACGACGATCGCAAGCGGCGGACACTATCTGTGGACTTGGGGAATCGTGCGGGAGATCGAGGCAGGACGTGCTGGGAGAGACTGAACGCCGGGTCTTGTATGCCGTCGCGATATTGCTGGCGGCGGGTGCCGTGATCTATGTCCTGGCGCCGGTGGTCACCCTGTTCCTGTTGGCCTCGCTCATCGCCTACATCGCCAATCCGCTGGTCTCGCGGGCGCAACGCGCCGGCGTGCCGCGCAGCGCCACCATCCTTCTTCTGCTGCTGTTGCTGGTGCTTGCGGTCGCGGCTCTGGCATTCGCGCTCGTACCCATGGCGCAAAGGGAGTTCACGACGTTCACCGCGCATGCGCCGGCCTATATGGACTGGTTGCAGGCGCGTATCCTGCGCGCCACCCATGGTCGCTATACGCCCGATCTCCACGCACTGAAGCGGCATATCCTGGCGCAATGGCAAGGGGTGGGGGCCGACGTCGCCCGGCTCCTGCCGGTGGCCACCGCCTCCGGCCTGCACATCCTCGTAGCGCTCGCGCGACTCATGCTGATTCTTGTCGTGACCTTCTACCTGTTGCGCGACTGGGACGACATTGGCGCCACCGCCGTGGAGATCCTGCCGGGTCGTTACCGCGAGCCGATAGTGCGCTTCGCAGGCGAGGTCGATGTCCAGCTCGGCCGGCTCCTGCGCGGCCAGCTCACGGTCATGATCGCGCTTGCCATACTCTATACTGTCGGTCTGAGCATAGCCGGCCTGGATCTGGCCCTGCCGGTCGGTGTCGTGACGGGATTTTTGAGCTTCATCCCGTATCTCGGGTTTTTTACCGGGCTTTTCACCGCGAGCCTCGCGGTGTTGCTGCAGTACCATGACGTGAGGCATCTTCTGTTCGTGTTCGCGGCCTTTGGCTTTGGAGAGATGATGGAGAGCATGGTCCTCGGCCCGCGGCTCGTGGGCCGTTCGATCGGTCTGCACCCGCTGCTTGTGATCTTCGCGGTGCTGACCGGAGGGCAGCTTTTCGGGTTTGCCGGGATCTTGCTGGCCCTTCCGGTCTCCGCGGTGCTCATGGTCTGGCTAAGACGCGTCCATGCCCGTTATCGCCACAGCGCGTGGTCCGAATGACGCGCCAGCTGCCGCTCGATCTGTCGGTGCGCGATCGCCCCTCGTTTGAAAATTTCTGGGCGACCGAGAATGGCGCGGCGCTCGCCGCCGCGCGCGCCTTCGCCGAGGGGCGGCCGGGGCCCTTGTATCTGTTCGGCCCCGAGGGCTGTGGCAAGACCCATCTCCTGGCGGCCGTGGCACGCGCGGTCCAGGGAGGTGGCCCCTGCGCGTTCCTGTCGCTCGCCCATACCTCCCCGATGGCCTGGCAAAGTCTGGCCGATCTGCCGCCCGAGAGTACGGTCTGTGTTGATGACATGGAGGCCTTGGCGGGGCACGCCGATGGCGAGCGGCAGCTGTTCGTGCTGTTCGAGACACTGGCGCCGGCGCGACGCATCGTGCTGGCCGGACGCAGTAACCCCGCCGGCCTAGCGGTGACCCGCGATGACCTGCGGACGCGGCTTGGAAGCGGCCCGATCGTGGCCATGCGCCGTCTGTCGGATGAGGTCAAGGCCCAGGCCCTCTGTCACCGCGCCTCGCTTAGGGGACTGCAGCTGAATGATGCGGCATGTGCCTATCTTTTGGCGCACGGTCCGCGCGATCCGCGGGCGCTTTTCGCGTTGCTGGAAGACCTCGATCGCGAGACCCTGGCGGACGGACGGCGCCTTACCATCCCGTATCTGCGCGCCGTCCTCGCGCGTCCTTAGAGGGGGTGGTACGCAGGGTGGGGACTTACGTCGGGGCCGGCGCCAGTCTTTGTGCGATACGCGCCACGCGCTCCCCGAGCGCCAGACACAAGGTCTTTTCCTCGGTGGTCACCGGCCGATCGTCGCGCGCGCCGGCCAGATGGCTCGCGCCGTAGGGTGTGCCGCCGGAGGCGGTGGTGGTGAGCATGGGCTCGGTGTAGGGGATGCCGACCAGCAGCATGCCGTGATGCCAGAGCGGCACGCTCATCGACAATAATGTCGCCTCCTGACCGCCATGCAGGGTGCCGGTGGAGGTGAACATCCCGGCGGGCTTGCCGGCCAGCGCGCCGGCGAGCCACAACGGCGTCGTGGTCTCGAGAAAGTGTTTGACGGGAGCGGCCATGTGACCAAAGCGCGTGGGACTGCCCAGGATCAGACCGTCGCAGTGGCGCAGGTCATCGAGATCGGCGTACGGCGGCCCGCTCTCGGGGATCGCCGGGGCGCAGGCCTCCGGCGCGGGCGACACCTCCGGCACGGTACGGACCACGGCTTCGCACCCCGGGACCGATGCCACGCCGCGCGCCACCAGGTCGGCCATGCGTCGCACACTGCCATGGCGGCTGTAATATAGCACCAGAATCCGGGTCATGAGGGGTCGCCGGACGCGGCGCGTGCCACGAGGTCTGCGAACGCCTGATGGTCCATGAGGCCGTGGGCGGCCACGAGGTCTGCGATCGGCCGGCCGCTGGCCTCCGATTCCTGCGCCACGCGCGCCGCCGCGCTATAGCCGATCGCGCGGTTCAGCAAGGTGGCCAGGCCCACGCTGGCGTGCGCATAGGCCCGACAACGGTCGCGATCGGCCTCGATGCCGGTAAGGGCCCGCCGGGTCATCGCGGTCATGGCCCGGGTCAGCCAGTCCATCATGTCAAACAGCGCGGACCCGAGCGCCGGCATCATGACGTTGAGTTCGAGTTGACCGGCCTGGGTCATGGCGGCCACGGCGGCGTCTTGTCCGAGGACCTGGTAGCAGACCTGATTCAACATCTCGAGCATGACCGGATTGACCTTGCCTGGCATGATGCTCGATCCCGGCTGCACCGGCGGCAAATGGATTTCGGCAAGGCCGGTGCGCGGTCCCGAGGCCAGCAGCCGCAGGTCGTTGGTGATGCGTGTGAGTTCGAGCGCAAGCCCGCGGATAGTCGCCGACAGCTGCATGATGTCGGCCATGGATTGCATCTGCGCGCAGAGGTCGGGCGCCGGGCGCAAGGCCTCGCCGGTGAGCGTGGCGAGTTCGGCGCATACCTGTTTGGCGTAATGGGGCGGGGTATTGAGGCCGGTCCCGACCGCGCTGCCGCCGAGCCCCAGTTCGCCCAGGTCGACAGCGGTATCTTGTATGCGCCGGGCGCAGCGCTTTAGGGTCCATGCATAGGCCGAGAACTCGCGCCCAAGCGTGGTCGGAACGGCGTCTTGCAGGTGTGTGCGGCCGCTCTTTACGGTGTCTTGTTCGCGCGCGGCCAGGGCATCGAAGGCGCGCGCCATGTCGTGGGTGGTGGATACAAGACGCGTGAGCTTGGCAAGCGCCGCCAAGCGTATGGCAGTCGGGATGGTGTCGTTCGTGCTCTGCCCCATATTGACATGATCGTTGGGGTGCAGCGGGTGGTAGACGCCGCGTTCGCCGCCGAGCGCCACGTTGGCGAGGTTGGCGATGACCTCGTTGGTGTTCATGTTATGGCTGGTGCCGGCCCCGGCCTGAAACCGGTCGACCACGAACTCGCCATGGTACTGGCCGTCCGCGATGGCGGTCGCGACGCGCTCGATCTCGCGCGCGAGACGCTCGTCGAGCCAGCCGGCACGGGCGTTCACCCGTGCCGCGGCGATCTTCACGCGCGCGTGGGCGACGATGAAATCACGGTCGGGCGCGCGACCCGATATCGGAAAATTCTCCACGGCGCGTGCCGTTTGGATACCATACCAGGCATCGGCCGGCACCGGATATTCGCCAAGACTGTCTTTTTCTCTGCGCGTCGTCATGGGTATGGGAAACGCCGGCGGGCCGCGGGATCTGCGAGGCTCAGCCCGACCACTGCGTTCTCGTCCTCCTTTGAAGATGGGAGATAGGATTCATGTTTCCTTCACGAGGCTTGCGGCCCGCGGCGCATGGCGTTGAAGGCGGTCCGGCGGCGACTTTCGACCAGGCCTGGAGCCGTAGGCGCCAGTATAACCGAATGTCCGGATTGCCATGGGATCACGTATCCGGGTTTTGCGTCCCGCCGAGGCCGCCCGCAGTCCTGGTCGGCATCGTCGGCAGGTGGGGTATGGGTCGACGGGACCGCGTCGTCGCGACCCGCCCCGGTCCCACGCCGAGGCGCCGTTCGGATGCCCGCGGGGGGCCGCCGAGCGCATGGCGAGCGGATACCGACATGGTGCATTCGTGATCTTGGTGCCGGGGTCCCTCTCAGCACGACGGCCGGTCTTGTCTGCGGCCCGGGGAGTCGGTATCGTCGCCTTGTATGAGACCTGTCTTTCAGCCGCGGATCGGCGAGGCCGATAGCCGCCGCTTCCTGCGTTTTGCGTTTTCGCTCGCCGATCTGGCGCGGCGGCTCCTGGCCGAGACCCCCATCGGGGAAGCGGATATTGCCGTCAAGGCCGATGGCTCCTATGTGAGTGTGGCCGATCAGCGCATCGAGGCGGCCTGGCGGGAGGCCATTGCCGGACAGTTTGGTGATCACGATCTCGTGGGCGAGGAGTATCCGGCGGAGGGTCGAGGCAGCGCCTGGGAGTGGGTCCTCGATCCGATCGATGGGACCGATAATTTCGTGCATGGCATGGCGACCTTTGGCACCCTGGTGGCCTTGCGCCACGAGGGTGTTCCGGTGCTCGGGGTCATAGACCACCCGCGGCTCGACCTGCGGGTGAGCGCCGCCCATGGACTCGGGGCCTCGTGCAATGGGCGCGACGTGCGCGTCGCCGACCGCCAGGAATCGGGGACACCGATAGTCATCGCAACGGCCCCCGAGAATTTCACCAAGGGCGGTCGTCCGGAACTCTTTGGCCGATTGGCGGCAGCCCACCCGAACCTGCGCGTTTACCGGGACTGTTATGCCCATAGCGTGGTTTTGCAAGGTCAGGGGGCGGTGGCCGTCGACTGGCATGCGCAGCTCTGGGATGTATGCGCGGCGTGGGCGATCGCGCGCGAGGCGGGTGCGGCGTTCGAGCGCCTGGATGGGCCGCCGGGGCGTTATCGGGTCGTTTTCGGGCGGCCCGCGGCGGTGGTGGCGGTCACGGATCTGCTGGGGATCGCGCGGGAGGGGGAGGAGGAGGGATGAAGGCCGAATTTTGGCATACGCGTTGGCATGAGAATCGCATTGGTTTCCATCAGGCCGAGATCAACCGTTTCCTGCGCCGGCATATCGACGCCCTGGGCCCCAAGGGCCCGGTGTTCGTGCCGCTGTGTGGCAAAAGCCGCGACATGAGCTGGCTTTTCGAACAGGGGCGCGAGGTCATAGGGATCGAGATCAGCCCGCTCGCCGTCGAGGCATTTTATCGGGAACAGAAGATCCCCGTGGATCGGGTCGGCCGCGGCGAGTTCCTGGAGTACCAGGCGACCGGTGTCACCATCCTGCTCGGCGATTACTTCCGGTTGACCGCGGAACTGCTCGGGCCGGTGGCGGCCGTCTATGATCGCGCCGCCCTGATCGCCATGCCGCCGGCCACGCGACGCGCCTATGCCGAGCATATGGCCCGCCTGCTGGCCCCGGGGACGCCGGTCCTGCTGATCGCCCCCTTTTCCCTGAAAGATCCGCAAAGCGGCCCGCCGTTTGCGGTATCGTCATCGGAAATCCAGGAGATCTTCGCCGATCATTTCACGGTGGAAGTCCTGGAATGCGAACGCAAAACTGCGGAGGAGGATCCGCGACTCGCCGAGCAGGGTCTGGCGTGGCGCGAGGAGGGCGTGTACCGGCTGTGCCGGCGGGCAGGGCGCGAGGCGTAGGCGCGCGCCTTCCGGCGGTTGGGCGCGACCGGCGGCAGACGAGGGGGACGGGGTCATGGATCCATTGGTGAACATCGAGGGCGAGTGCTTCGATGCTGTTTTTGGTGAGGCCGTCAGGGACCGGGCGCTGCGCGCCCTGGAGGGGGGGCGGGTCTTGTTCTTTCCGCGTCTCACCTTCCCGCTCGGTGCTGATGAGCGGTCCTTCCTGGATCCCCGTTGTTCGGATGGTCGCGCCAAGAACATCAGTTATGACGTGTCATCGGGTAGTCTGAAAGGGACGGCCCTGGCAGGTCATGAACGGGAACGCTTGCGTGACATGGTGGCGCGGTATGCGCAGAGCGCGCGCACGCTGGTGGAGGGCCTGCTGCCGGGTTACACGCCGCATCTGCGCCTGGGGCGCACCAGTTACCGCCCGGTCGAGGCCAAAGAGCGACCCTCCTCCTATCGCAAGGACGACAGCCGCCTGCATGTGGACGCCTTTCCCTCGCGTCCGAACGGGGGCCAGCGCATATTACGGGTCTTTAGCAACGTCAATCCCGACGGTCGCGGTCGAGTGTGGCGTCTGGGTGAGCCCTTCGAGACCTGCGCCCGGCGTTTTTTGCCAGCGATACGTCCGCCGCTGCCGGGGCAGCGCTGGCTATTGGCCGCATGCGGGCTTACCACCGGCTACCGCTCGGCCTACGATCATTACATGCTGGCCTTGCATAATGCCATGAAGGGCGACGACTATTTTCAGCGTCACTGTCCCCAATACGAGGTCACGTTCCCGGCCGGGACCACCTGGGTGGTCTTTACCGATCAGGTCCCCCATGCGGCGATGGCCGGCCAGTATCTGTTCGAGCAGACCTTTCATCTGCCCGTGCAGGGCCTGAACGAGCCGGCGCACGCGCCGCTGTCGGTGCTGGAGCGGCTCCTCAAGCGGCCGCTGGTCGCGACCCGAGATCAAAACCGCTCGATCCGGGCCTCGTAGGGGTAGAGCAGCAGGCGATAGAGGGTGTCGCCGAACTGCACATGGGTGGCCTCCGGTCGACCGATGACCAAGGTCTGGCCGCCGCGTGCCGAGAGCGCCGCCATCCCGAATCGCCGTGCCGCGATCAGCCCATTCAGGACCTCGACCAAGTCCTCGCGCGCCACCGAACAGGTGTTGTCTACGATCCGGCACGCGTGTCCGTTATGAGTCCGCCCCTCGATGATGACGGCATCAGGCCGCAATGACTCCGGTCCCGGGCAGCGGGCCTGTGGATCAATATAATCGTCCATGGCCCATTTTACCGCCGCCAAGGCAGGTTTTGATACCGTTCCCATGCGCGGCTGAAGGACTCCGTGGATCTGCCAGACCGCGAACGGGACATTGCCATGCGCGATCTTGCGCGAACGGTGGCTCGGCAAAGCCAGGCGGGATCGGTTTTGCCGGGCTACCGATGAGGCGATCCGGCGCATGGAACAGGCGGTACCGGCGGTGTGTCTTGCTGCGGCACGTCACCATCGATTGGACGGCCGCCTACGGCCTCTTGCCTCGTGCGCCGAGACGCTCGCCGGTCCCGTCTCTTTATCGGACATGGTTATCGGGCCACTCACGGGCCCGGCATGGGTCTCACCGCGGGCTGCGGGTGCGAGGGTCGCCCACATCTTTATCAAAACACGCGGAAAGTCCCGCCATTCCACATCCGCCGCGAACGGATAGGGCCCTGTCCCTTCGGGCGCGGGCCCACGCAATGCCGTATCGACCGCCGTCACCATGTTCCGAAGCGATGTCACTTCCTCGCGGGAATGGGCGGGCGCGTCAGAAGGTATTGACGACCGCAGAGACGCCCGGCACGGTACACACCACCTTTTCGACGACATTACGCAGATCCAGCACCGAGTTCGGGCAACCGGCACAGGCGCCCTTCATCCGCACGCGCACGGTGGTGTCAACGATATCCACGAGCTCGATATCGCCCCCGTCGCGCTGGAGTATCCGGCGCACATCCTCGATGGCGTGCTCGACGGCCGCCCGGTCCGGCGGTCCCGCGCCCGCATCCAAGGCCGGTCCTCGCCGTTCGCGAGCCGCGATGGCCTGGGCGCGCGCGATGCGGTACGCCATGTCCGGATCCGTCCCCTCCAGGGCGTCGAGTTCCTCTTCCGTATAAAATCGAATCGCCTGCGGGTGGTGTTTTTCACTCATAGGGCATCTGTGTCTCGTCGGGCCGGTCCCCGCCACGTCTTTCCAGGAAGGCCGATTGACCCCGCTTGCGTCGCCCCCTAAGGTGGGCTGCAGGTCACGCAGAGGGAGCGGCCATGTTATGGACCATCTTCGTCATTTTACTCGTATTGTGGCTCGTAGGCATTGTGAGTTCGCGCACGATGGGTGGTTTCATTCATATTTTGCTGGTGCTTGCCCTGGTGCTTTTGATCGTCAATCTGGTTCAAGGCCACGCCATATGAGTGGGATTGACAGGCGCGGGGCGCCCTCCTAGAGTGGCCGCACCCCGAACCGGCAACACTTGGGATCGAGACTTGGTGCGCCACGGGCGCGTTCAGGGACAAGAATCGTGGTAAGGAGTCGCTTTATGTCGGATATCAGCGATATACGCAAGGATGTGATGACGATCGTCGAGACCAGCGGGAAGCTGGCGCGGCCGATCCCGCCCGACAAGGATCTCTATAGTGACCTTGGCGTGGAGTCGGTCAATGCGATCAGTATCT
>JAJZZU010000350.1 GCA_021797365.1 Pseudomonadota bacterium
TGGGGTCGGCGACATTGCCCTCGTGCACGGTAACCGCCACCGGACAGCCCCGGTCGTCGGTCATGAGCCCATAGTTCACCTGGAGAGTTCCACGGCGGCCGTCGCGGCTATACCCTCGTCGTGCGAGAGGACACGTCGTCCCTTCGAAGTAGCTGGAACTCAAATCATAGAGCACCAACCCATCGGCCTTGAGGTGCCGGGCTGCTAACTTCTTCTGGATGCGGTCCTGACGGGTGAGGAGCCAGTCCATGGCGGCATAACAGTCCTGTTCGTCGGCCGCGGTCACGCCAAAGGTGTCGGCCAGCGTAGAGGCAGCCCACGAACGGGTGGTGGCCAGTTTGGGTCTCGGATCGAGGATGCGCGCGGCGATGAGGGCCAGCACCCGGTCCCGCTCGGGACACGACTTGCCCGCGATCAGCGCAGGCAGCCCTAAGCGCTCCATCATGCGGTGCACCGCCTCCACATGCCCGTGGGGCTGGGAGCGCCGGATCGTGAAGGCCTCGCCTACCGGCACGAAGGTCTCGCCCTGCAGGCTGCGGCGGATCATGGCAATGAGCGGTTCCGGCAGGTGCGAGAGATTGCCGAGCGTCTCGTTGCGGACCTTGCCCCCTTCCCGAAAGCTGCGCCGCAGCAGATGGGAATGATAGACCCGGCCCTTATAGCGGCGTGTCGTTGTAACTACGTAGGCGGCGCCAGTACGCTTTGGCATAGCCATTATATACGCCATATAAACGCATACGTCAAGACATTATGCAACATATTAGTGACTACACTCCCACCCCCAAAAATCCCCCCAAATCCCAGAAAACCCCTGAAATCACGGGACCTTACGTGAAAGAGACGTTACTACCGCGGGGGCAAGTTCAGACTAACCCCAAGATGCGCGCGGCCAGGGCGGCGCCCGGGGCTGCCGCATCGAGCACATGCTCCAGCACCCCTTGTGCGACCCGCTCAGCCGGCGACTCCTGCGGCTCGGGCTCATTGTGGGCCGCATGGCCCAGGCCGGGGAGGACGGGCAGGTCGGCGGGGTCCTTTGTGGGCGTTACAGTCACGACGGGCGCCTGCTCCTGCGTGGGCTTTTTCCGTGTTGTTCGCTCACCAGTTTGGGGAAGTGAAGCCTTTAGCTCCGGGGCGAAGACCGGAGGGTCCCGGCCCCACGCGGGGGCCTTGTAGCCTGGCTGAATCCACCTAGCATCGACAATGGGTTCACGGAGAGACACGCGTGGAGTAAGGGGCCAGTCAAGCACGCCGGCCTGCCCACCGACCACCATGAGGGCGCGAGGGCCTTTCAGGCGCCCTCGCACGTCTTTTTGCATCCCAAACTCTTGCCCGAACGCGGCGGGCATTAGGATCGGCTCGCGCACTCTTTGCCAGGTGGCGCTGTGCTGGCCGCCACCGTCGCTGTGGCTCTGCTGTGATAGCGTGTGACTGTAACGGTCGATCTCCCGATCGCCCAGCAGTTTCGATGCCCACTCCTGGTCAGCGGTCGCGCCAAGTTTTCCGATGATCTTGGCGTCACACTGCCCCTCCCATATTTGGGCCGTGTCTCTGTTATATTTTTCCCGAACGCCCGCCTGCGTTTGGAACCCCAGGACGACTCTCGTCCCTTTACTTCGAAGGGTCGTCAGCGATGTGGTGATCGACGGGACATAACCCGCCACGGGGGTTTCATCGATACACAGCCAGATCCGTCGCTGCTCGGGCGCGACATCGGACATGCCACCGACCTGCCGCACAACACGCTCGATGATCGAAGCGGCAAACGCTTGACTCAGCTGCTCGGACTGCTCGCCACGGAAACCTATAATAACCGTGGCTGGGGTCTTTCCTGCCAGCCAGGACCTCACACTCCAGCCTGGATTGGCTTTGTGATCATGTGCGGCAACGCCAATATGGATGACGTTTATCAGGCTGCTGACGATCTGCACCAGGAAACCCGCCGTCGTGCGGTTCGGGCCCTCGGCATCCGCCCCACCCAGCAAGGCCAGGCATATCGGTGCCTCGCGGGCAATAACGCTCTTCAGTCGCTCCCAGTCCGCCAGCGCGGCCGAGAACTCGTAGGCCAGGTGAGAAAAATCCCACTTTTCCCCGAATCGCGCTTGCAGATCCGTTATAAGGCCAGCGAGTAACGCGCGACTCCCCTGTATCCACATGGGGTCGCTCTTTGAGCCGCCGGTCGGCTCTTGGATGAGCGTCGTGGCCAGAGCCTGCGCCTCCAATTTTGTGCGGATGTCGCGCCCCAGAATCCAACGCGATGACCGCGCGTCGGTGGGGGACAAAAGCGTGAACGGCTCGGGGACCTTCTGCGTGTAATCTCCCTTACTATCAAACAGAAGGATCTTGTCGCCACGCGCCATCGCCTCCTGCATGATTGGCCAGATCATGGTCGTTTTTCCGGCCCCAGTGCCGCCGACGATCATAAAGTGCTGGCACTCCTGACGTTGGGAAATGACGATCTGTGGGTGGATATGCACGCCGTGCGCCTCGCCCTTGCCGGGGCGCAGTGCCCGCGCGATCGGCGCCGGATCTTTGTGCAAAACAAAACCCCTGACATGCCGCTCGCTGGGGATGGTTAGAAGCCGCCAGGCGCCCGCACCGGCGCCCAGAGCCGCCAGGGCGGCGGTTACGATGGGGAGATACCCCAACCATCCCCATCTGGCCGGGATAAGGCCCCAGCGAGCCACTATCTCCCACAGCACCAGAGGGCTATAGGCGCGGCCGGCCAGCCAGTAGAGTGCCAGCTCCGCGCCCGCTATCCAGCCAGCGACAGTGGCCAGGGCGGCAGTGGCGGCCGACAATTCCCACCGCGATCCATACGTGTTCGGATCATTCATACTCATAGCGCACCTCCTCAGTTCACCGAGCCAGAGCCCTGCTGGTCATGCTCCCAAGCCAATTTCAAATCGGCCCGATTGAGCGCAACCACCCGCTCAACGGAGCCGGGCGCGCCAACGCAGGCGATCGTCAACGCCTGTAAAAATAGCGGCCAGGAATGCCAGCCGCAGATTTTGAACAGCTCCCGGGCGGCCGGGGTGTCCTATTTGTCATATTTAAGCTTGTCCATATCCATAAATACCTCCTCAAAAAGATTCTTCACTTATTGGGGCTCGCCGGAAATTAATACTGGGCTCACATCTCCATCTCAAAGTCCTGCCCGCGCGGCCGGGCCGGGGCCGGGGTGGCCGGG
>JAJZZU010000351.1 GCA_021797365.1 Pseudomonadota bacterium
CGCGAGAACCTGGAACTGCGGCTCTACGGGGCACAGCTTGCGCTGCTCGAACACCGCCCGGCGCTCGTGGGCGCGAATCTCGCCGCCGCTAGCCGCTGGATCAACCGTTACTTCGACGTAAAGGCGCGCGCCTCGCAGACGGTCTTAGCGAAACTCGCGGCGCTCCAGAAAGACACCAGCGCCTTGAAATGGCCGGATATCTCTCTGTCCCTCCATCTTTTGCGCAAACTGTCGCGCGCGGCCTCATGAAAATCCTGTCCGCCATCGTCGCCCTGCTCGTGGTCACGGTGCTCGTGACCCTGGCGGCCATGCACAACCCGGGCTATGTCTTGATCGAACGCAGCCCCTGGAGCGTCGAGATGCCGCTCACGCTCTTTGCGTTGCTGCTGATCGTCGCCGTCATCCTGCTCTATGCCCTGCTGCATGTGACCATGCGGCTCCTGCGCCTTCCCAAAGACGTCGGTCGCTGGCGCCTGGACCGACGCCTGCGTCATCAGCAAAAGGCGCTCCATTCCGGTCTGATCAAATTCCTGGAAGGTGATTATGCCGGCGCCGAGAAGGACCTGGTCGGTGACATCAAGACCGATGAGGTGCCGGGGATCCATTATCTGGCGGCGGCATGCGCCGCACAGGGTCAGGGACGCCAGGAGAAGCGCGACGAATACCTCACCCAGGCGCAGCGTATCCCGGGCCTCGCATTGGCCGCCGGCCTCCTTCAGGCCTACCTGCACGAGGCCGGACGTGAATATGAACGCAGCCTCGCCACCCTGAACGCCCTGCGTATCTCACACCCCGGCAACCGCATGGTCTTGCGCCTGCTCGCGCAACGGGCCCGCGGGCTGCGCGACTGGACGGCAATCACCCAACTCACCCCCGAGTTGCGCCGCTATAAGGTCATGGAACCGGCGGTGATCGACGATCTGGAGCGTGATGCCCATCGCCACCTCCTGCTGCTCGCAAGCCACCATGCCCAGACCGACACCGAGACCGTGTGGCACGCCATACCACGGGCCTATCGCCAGCACCCGGCGCTCATCGCCATCTATGCCCGCAGCCTGATCCGCCAGGGCGCCAACGACGAGGCCGAGCGGCTGCTAGCGCCCGCCCTGCGCCATGAACCCACGGACGAGCTATTCGCCGCCTACGGGGAACTACAGGGAGAGAATGCACTGCGCTTCCTGTCGCAGGCCGAGCCCTGGCTCAAGGTCTCGCCGCAGAGCAGCGTCCTGCTGCTCGCGCTCGCGAAGCTGGCGCTTGCCGCCAATCTTCCGGGCAAGGCCCGCGAATACGCCGAGCGCTGCGCGCGCCAGAACCCGCCCTACGACTTCTACGCCGAACTCGCGCTCGTCATGGAACGTCTGGGAGATGAACCGCGCGCGCGGGAATACTGCCGCCGCGGGCTCGACCTCCAGAAGGCGAAAAATGACAACGGCCGCCCTGCGGAACCGCTTTTTCTGCCGCTCCCTTAGCGGGAGCGCCGCCCATCCCGCTCTCGGGGGACCACACCCTCCCGGCGAGCGCACACCCGGCGGGCACGGCCGCTACAACTTTGCGGCTGCGAGCTGAGGTATCGCATGTGCAATAGGAAGCACTAAGATCGCTAAGGTCGTCAAGCGTCCTAATCCCTTCTTCAGGTCAATCGTTCAATCACCAGTTTATTGGGCTAATCTCTTCTTCGTCCATGTCTTGATCTCTTTTCATCGGGTCAATTGGTATAGTGATACCGGAAAGAGCTCCCATGCCATTCGGTGTCAGATCTGGGCCACAATGTGCAGGGGTCGGTGCTTGCGTTTCGCCCAGGGAGGCAGGCTGCCGCAAGGGACATAGAATCCGTCGATGTAGGGCGTCTCATGTGTCAGCGGTAGGCATCTATCAAAAGCCGCCTGTCGTCTTTGCTAAAGGCTCCTTATTGCTTGCCAACATGCCTTGCTACAACAATTACGCCCGGATACACGCGATTCACCCAATAGGAGAAGTCCCGCATGCGGGCCGGGAATACCCATGAAAGCATGTCCGGCTGAACCGATTCCGTGATGCGTGATAATAAGTCGTATAGATTTCGCTCATCAAAAGGCGCCTGTTCACTAATAAAGGGTGTTACATAGCTGACGGCAACTCGGCGTATGGCTCTGCCCGACGTGAAAATGCGCGACACTGTATTCGAATAGATCCGCACTTGATCTTCCGCTCTATTGAGCTGTACAGATATATCTTCAACCTTCGAATGCTCGTTAAAGCTGAACTCTAGCCACTTAGCTTCTATCAAATACACTGTGTCATTGGACACTAGGATAAGATCTAATTTTGCGCCCTTATCCTCTCTGTTTCCGGAAACTTCCCGTATTGCCGCATATCCTGCGTTCGATGCAGATATTGCAAATTGCGTGGTATTTCCATGTTCCGTATGCACATATGGAATCTCTCTGCTATCTGTCTTTCCCGGAAATTCGATCAGGTCTCTAGCCCATCGATCATGAATGGTTTCCCAATCCAATAACGCGCTTTGTCGAGAAAACGTAACGCCAGACAAATCTTCCACTGCTAATCTCCGATGGCGGCATAATGGCCAGCGCGATTGCCACATGACCGAGCTAGGTGAGACATTTTTTATACCCGCTGGCCTGCAAATGACAATCGGCGCAACGCCTGTCTTCGGGGTCAGGAAACATCCTCAGCCGACCGGCGCGGCCTTTATCCGAGATCCGGCGGTCGGCGTGGCCAATGTGCTCTATCTACGGGGTTTCTCGGGGACCTCAATGGCCCCGCAATTCATCCCTTAGGTGACGCCCGTTTGGCACAAAACCTTAGGAATCGAGCCCCGTCTGGGTAGCGCCCACTTCGACTGCCGGATCCAGGTTTATGAGGACCGAGGGTGGATGGGGATGACCGGACGGCCATGGGTGAGGGCTACGTCCAGGACTTCGGGCTGCAGGGTTACATGATCGATATCGAAGCGCTCGCGCAGAAGATCCTGCATGACGGCCAGGAGCCCGCGCCAGTGATCGAGGTCGTCCACTACCACATGTGCCGACAATGCCATGGTCCCCGATGACAGGGTCCAGATATGCAGATCGTGCACGGATATCGTGCCCGGGACCTCGGCGAGCGCGCGACCGACCGCGCGCAGATCGAGGTGGCTTGGCACCCCCTCCATGAGGACATTGAGGGTCTCACG
>JAJZZU010000352.1 GCA_021797365.1 Pseudomonadota bacterium
TTTCGAATGCGATCTTGCAAGCTTGGCCTTGATGCGTGGATGTTTACCGCGAAAACCGGTCACGGGCGTGTTGCCGCATCATACCGGGTTTCGCGGGTCACACCAACTATTTGGTCAGGGCCAGGAATACGGAACTCCCATCCCTGTGGATAAGTACCGGGACCGGGCGCTGCGGCGGGACGTGCGCCAATATCGCCATGAACGCCGACACGCTCGCCACCGGGTGGCCCGCGAGACTCAGGATCACATCGCCCGGCGCAATGCCGGCCTTCTCGCCCGGGCCCTGGCTCACCCCGTCGACGAACACCCCCCGGCTTACACCGAGTTCGCGCCGCTCATGGACGGTGAGATCGCGCAGCGCAAGCCCGAGCGAGGCGTTGTGGCGAGGCTTGTGCGGCGGCCGCGTGTAGCTCACCGGCAAGGTCTCGGGCAGGGCCCCGACCACCACCGACAGGGTCTGTGGGTGACCATTGCGGATGACCTCGAGATGGGCGGTTGTGCCGATGGGGCTAAACCCCACGAGCGGCGGGAGGTCCGACGAACGCGTGATCGGATGGCCGTCGTAGCGCACGATGACATCACCTGCCTGCAAGCGCGAATGCGCGGCCGGGCTGCCGGGCAGGACCTCGGAGACCAGCGCCCCATAGGGCTTGGGCAGATCGAACGATGCCGCGAGCTTGCGTGTCACATCCTGGATCGTGACCCCAAGCCAGCCCCACTGCACATGCCCGCTGGTCTTCAGGTCGTGGCTTATGCGCAGGGCGAGATTGATCGGGATCGCAAACGACAGGCCCATGAAACCACCGGTGCGACTGTAGATCTGCGAGTTTATGCCGATGACCTGGCCACGGGTGTTGAACAGCGGGCCGCCGGAGTTGCCGGGATTGATCGGCACATCGGTCTGGATGAAAGGCACATAATCGGAGCCCGGGAGATTGCGCCCGACCGCCGACACGATCCCGGACGTGGCCGAATTCTCGAACCCGAATGGAGCCCCTATGGCGAGCACCCAGTCACCGACCTGCAGGTGCGATACATGCCCGATATGCACAGTCGCCAGATGCGTCGCGGGGATCTTCAGGAGCGCCACATCGCTCTTGGTATCGAGGCCGACCACGTGCGCCACATAGTCCTGATTGTCAGAGAGCTTCACGATCACTTGCGTGGCGTGGTCGATGACATGCGCGCAGGTCAATATGTAGCCATCGGCGGCGATGATGAAGCCTGACCCCAGGGACTTGGTCACGAACTGTTGCGGGGCCGCCTGTTTGTCGTGCGGCAGGCCACGAAAGAGCGGGTTCGAGGGGGCCCCGGGCCCCCCGGGGGCACCGAACCCGAATCCGGGCACCGCGCCCTTCATGACCTGGGTGCTGCTGATATTGACCACTGCCGCGCGATTCTCGCGCACGATGTGGGCGAAATCGGGCAAGCGCGCCGCACATGCTGCGCTACCCGCCGTCATCACCACGAACCAAACCGACAGCATCATCCTGCGCGCGATCATGACCATCCCTTGAAACCCCCCGTCCATTCAGGGCGCCGCGGGCCCGGGCCTCCGGGTGAGCGGTCGCACCGACAGTGCCATGGTCTCGACCGTCAAGGTCGGTACATCCCCAAGCGCCGTCACCATCCTATGGTCCACGACCGCGCGAAAGACATGCAAGGCCCCCAGGCGATAGAGCTGCGCATGGACCGGCTTGTGCGGCGCGCGCCGCCCTATGAATACCGACACCCCCGCGAGACCGTCCGAATAGACCAGATGCTGCACGATCCCCTTGTGCCCGGCCATGCGCCGCATGAGGTGCATGGCCAACCGAAATCCCGGAGGCACCCGCGTCACCGTCCAGGTCGGCGTGGGATCGGGAAACAGCTCGCCCCGTTCCTCTTTATAAGTGTCGGCGCGCCCTACGCCAATAGGTCCAACGGCCGAGGCGGGAATCGTGCGCCGCAGACGGAGGTGGGTGAACAGAAATTGCTCGATGGCCTTGCCGCCATGGTTAATGACCGTGGCCTTCAGCAACAGGCCGTTCTTACGGTCCGCCCACAGCCTATATCCGTAGCGGAAGTCGTCACGCGGGTCGATCACCACGAGCCTTGCCGCCGCCCCGGCCACGCGCCCCAGCCCGCCGAGGTGAATCGCATAGTACCGGCGCAGGACCTTTAGGTGAGCGGGTATGAGCGCCGGGAAGGCCTTCAAGGCCATGACCCGCTGCTCGATGAACTCCACGTGATCGTGGGGCAAATAGCATTGGATCTGTCCGTGGCGACGGATGATTACCTGGCGACGCCCATCGAGAGTGGTGAGACGCTCGGTCACCTGGCCGTGGGCCACGCGATGCACGATGCGCATGGCCGACAGCAGGCGGTCATGGCGATAAACGAAGGTACCGGTGTAATCGAGGGTATGCGCGGCATTCTGCATCCGTTCGAGCCAGACACGCGCACTGTCGGCAAAGGCCGCGCCGCTAATCAATACAAGGCCCGCGGCCCACAGCGGCCGCCGATCCTTCATGGCTTATTCCGTACCCCCCGTGCCGGCGGGCCATTATAGGCCGCCAATCGCACATAGGAGAGGCCATTGATCCCGGCAAGCGGCGCGACCGCCGAATGCTCGAGCAGGAAGGCGTTGAGCCGGCGGCGCCACTGGGGCCCCTCCCAGTGCGCCCTTTCCACGTAACGCGGCGGCGTCGGCAGGGGTGATGCGAGCGCGGTCTGGACCGACGCCGGCGATACCCTGGCGGATGGCGTGCCCACTACCGCCACGCGCAACGCAAACAGCGCGGTGGCGGCGGTCAACGACGCGGCGAGCGCAAAACGTGCGACCTGCCATCCCCGCTGGCGCCCGAGCGGACCCCAGAAGGTCGGTGTCGCGGACGCCGCCTCGTCCTCGGCCAGCGCCGCGAGGACATGCGCCGACAGGTCGGCGAGCGGCTTGCCGTCCCACTCTCCGCGCAGGATCGCGCGCGTCATATGATAGCGGCCCCAGAGTGCCTGCAACGCACTGTCCTCCACCACCACATCCAGCAGCCTTCCGCGCTCCTTCGCCCCCAGTTCCGCATCCATCAACGCCGACAGTGTCTCTTTCATACACCCTCTCCGCCCACGAAGACCCATCACAGCTCAAGCAACGGCTTCAATTCCTTGTCTATCGCCTCGCGCGCCCGGAAGATCCGT
>JAJZZU010000353.1 GCA_021797365.1 Pseudomonadota bacterium
GTTCCGCCCCGGGGAGGTCTTGGTGGCCGATACGACTACCCCCGATTGGGAGCCCGTGATGAAAATCGCGGCGGGCATTGTAACGAACCGCGGTGGGCGCACCTGCCATGCCGCCATAATTGCCCGGGAGCTGGGCATCCCCGCGGTGATCGGCGCTGATGACGCCACCGATGTATTGCACGATGGGGACATAGTGACTGTGTCCTGTGCCGAGGGGGATATTGGCCGGATCTACCGTGGCAGTATCCCGTTTGACATTGAGCGCACCGATCTCGCATCGCTACCGCGCCCGAAAACAAAGATCATGATCAACCTAGGCAATCCCGAGATCGCGTTTGGGACAAGCCTCATCCCCAACGATGGCGTGGGTTTGGCGCGAATGGAGTTTATCATAAGCGGGCACATCAAAGTGCACCCCATGGCGCTGCTGCACCCGGAACGGGTCGCTGATGCCTATATCCGCTCAGAGATCGCCAGAATCACCCAAGGCTATCCGGATGGCGCGGCCTATTTTGTGGAACGTCTCTCCGAGGGGGTGGGTATGATAGCGGGCGCATTCTACCCCAAACCCGTCATTGTCCGAATGTCGGATTTTAAGACGAATGAATATGCCGCGTTGATGGGGGGAAAAGACTTTGAGCCCGTCGAGAGCAACCCCATGCTGGGTTTCCGTGGCGCCTCGCGCTACGCCCACCCCGCCTACGCGGAAGGTTTTAGTCTGGAGTGTGCCGCCATGCAACGAGTAAGAGGGACTATGGGATTGACGAACGTCATTCTCATGCTGCCTTTCGTGCGGCGCGTGAGCGAGGCGGATCAGGTGATCGCGAAAATGGCCGAGCAGGGGCTTATCCGCGGTCGCAATGGACTCCAGATATACGCTATGTGCGAGATCCCCAATAACGTCGTTCTTATAGACGAGTTCGCCAAGCGTTTCGACGGCTTTTCTATCGGCTCTAACGATCTGACACAGCTCGTCTTGGGTGTAGATAGGGATTCTGAGATCGTGGCATTTGATTACGATGAACGCGACGAAGGGGTCAAGGCCATGATTCGGCTTGCAGTAGAGGGGTGTCGCCGCAATGGTATTCACTCTGGCCTATGCGGGCAGGCACCGTCGGACTATCCAGAAATGGCTCAGTATCTCGTGGAGATCGGGATTGAATCCATCAGCCTCAACCCGGACACGGTTCTTGCAACCACGCGCCATGTGCTTGAGGTAGAAAAGCGCCTGTCTTCGCTATCCCCGGCGCGTGACAAGAAACATTAGCGAAGTACATGCAAGCACCGAAGGGGCGCACAACGTCAGTGATTGGAATCAGAGGAAAAGCGCATCGGGACGCGAAATGAAATCCCGAATTTCTTGAAGATGGTATGTGCATACGATGGGAGCGGCTTGTGTTTGCCATTTGCGGAAAAACCGTATGCCATCGATTCCTGGGATTGATCTTGTTGGGGTGTTGAGCATTCATTAGGATTAGGACTATTCCTTCAGGAGGGCTCAGCTATCATAGTGATGTAGCCTACCGGGCATTCGTGGGCGCACACTCCGCAGCCTTTGCAGTAGTCATAGTCTATGCGGTAATGGGAGCCATCGGCGGCCAGTTCGCGGGTCTTTAGAATGGCTTGATCCGGGCACAGGGTCCAGCAATTGTCACAGGCCATGCAGGTACCGCATGAGAAGCAACGATAGGCGTCGGCCGTGACCTGATGAATCGTCAAGCCACCAGCGATTTCATTATTGTCTAGGCGATCTTTCGGCGGGAGGAAGGGTTCTTCCGGGCGTTGTGCATGTTCGAAATAGTGAAGATTAAGTCCACCAATGCCGATTGTCGGAAATTCCGACTTCGCCGGATCGGGAGGTTGGCCCAGCAAATGGGCATGAATGGCGGCTGCTGCGCGCCTGCCGTCTCCCACGGCGCCACTCATGGTGCCCCAGGCGTGCTCGCGGGCATCGCCGCCAACGAATAGGCCGGCATGTCCTGTCAAGCGCCCGGCCTCGTCCGCTAACAAAAAGGGTCTCTGGCCGAGCAGATCCTCCATGCCCTCTGGGTCGACCTCCTGGCCAACGGCGGGAATGACCTGATCGACATGGAGCACCGTTTCGGTTCCCTCGAATGCGATGACATCGAGGTGGTTGTTGGCATTGGCCACTTTTTTCATACGGACGAGCTCTAGCCCAACCACTTTTTCACCCCGCAGGATCAGGCGGTGGACGCCATGCTCGGTGTGTAATAGGACGCCTTCCTCCTGCGCTTGATGGATATCGAGCGGGGTGGCTTTCATGGTGACTTCGCGGGCAACGCCTGGCCCAGGTAGGGCGTCATGGGTGATGAGGTGCACTTGCGTCCCAGCGCGCGCAAGCACGCGGGCCATGTCGATGGCGCTGTTCCCGCCGCCCACGATCGCGGCGGAGCGAAACTTGGGCACGGTACCGAAGGCCACCCAGTCCTGTAATAACGTAAACGCCGAATGCAGATCGCTGGGGGTCCGCCCATCCACATCCCATGGACGGGCGCGATGACGGCCTGGGCCCAGGAAAACGGCGGCATACTCCTGTGTCAATTCCGCAAGCGAGAGGTCACGGCCCAGAGCCGTATTGGGTAAGAAGGGGATGCCAGGGGCAAGGAGTCGTTCGACTTCCGCGTCGAGTACCGTGCGTGGCAGACGGTAAGCCGGCAAGGCCATGCGCAAGGTGCCGCCGGCAGCGGGCAGCCGGTCAATAACCGTGGCTGAGATATGCAATCTGCGGAGATGGTAGGCGCAAGAAAGTCCTGCGGGACCGGCCCCCACCACGGCTACCTTGGGGGCATTGAAGGGGAGGGGCGGTAGCGCGTAGTCCCACCCGGCGCGGATCGCCTCGTCACCCAGCAGCCGCTCGCAATTGTGAATGGCGATGGCGGCGTCGTAGTGGCCGCGGTTACAGGCGTTTTCGCAGGGGTGGTCGCATACCCGCCCGGTGATCGAGGGTAAGGGGTTTATCGCCACCAGGAGCTCCCATGCGGCCTTGAGATCCCCTTCTGCCACCCGGGCGAGATAATCGCGCGGGTTTTCTCCCGCTGGACAGCCGTTGTGGCAAGGCGCCGAACGCTGAGAATAAACGGGCCGCATCGTGCGCCAACTGCCCGTTTTGAAGGCAAGGGATGTGGCGGGGTATGCAAAGGCGCCGGGG
>JAJZZU010000354.1 GCA_021797365.1 Pseudomonadota bacterium
GGCTGCGATCAGACACTCATAAGCGCGGCGATTGACCCGCCGGTCCACGACCCTCCGGCATAGATCGAAGAGATCGGCAAACGGCGTCGTGCCGCGCGCGGTCAACACCGCCTCGATGGCGCCCTCTCCAAGCCCCTTGATGGCCCCCAGGCCATAGAGAATCGTATGGTCGTCGATAGGCACGAACTCGTAATCGCAACGGTTGATATCGGGCGGCAGGACTGTGATGCCCATCTCCCGGCATTCGGCGATCATGGTGACGACCTTATCGGTCTTGTCCATATCCGCCGACAGCACGCCGGCCATGAACTCCGCCGGATGATGCGCCTTGAGCCATGCGGTCTGATAGGACAGGAGCGCATAGGCCGCGGAATGCGAGCGATTGAACCCGTAGCCCGCGAACTTCTCGATCAGGTTGAAGATGGCGGTGGCAAGCCGTGGGTCGCAACCGCGGGCGCGCGCGCCCTCGACGAAGCCCTCGCGCTGCTTGGCCATCTCCTCAGGCTTCTTCTTGCCCATCGCGCGCCGCAGGAGGTCGGCCTTGCCAAGACTGTAGCCGGCCAATACCTGGGCGATCTGCATCACCTGCTCCTGGTAGAGAATGACGCCGTAGGTGGGCTTCAAGATCGGGGCCAGCGCCTCATGCGGGTACTCGATACGCGCGCGCCCATGCTTGCGGTTGATGAAATCATCGACCATGCCCGACTGCAGGGGGCCGGGACGAAACAGCGCCACCAGCGCCACGACATCCTCGAAACGGTCCGGCTGCAGGCGCAAGATGAGATCTTTCATGCCGCGCGACTCCAGCTGAAAGAGCGCCGTCGTCCGGCAGCGCTTCAAAAGACTGAAGGCCTCGGCATCATCGATCGCCAAAGACTCGATGGCAAGCGGCGCAAGGCCCTCCTGGGCGCGCCGGCGGTCTATCATGGCCACCGCCTTGGCGATGATGGTGAGCGTCCGTAACCCCAGAAAATCGAACTTCACGAGCCCCAGGGCCTCGACATCGTCCTTGTCGAGCTGCGTCACGAACTGGTTGCTGCCGGCTTCGCAGTAAAGCGGCATGAAGTCGGTCAATGCGCTGGGTGCGATCACCACGCCACCGGCATGTTTGCCGGCATTGCGCGCCAACCCCTCGAGCTTGCGCGCGGCATCGAGCAGCGCGCGTACGTCCTCCTCCTGTTCGTAGCGCTCCTTGAGCGCCGCCTCCTGGGCGATCGCCTCGTCTAGCGTAATACCGAGATCGTGCGGAATGAGCTTGGCGAGCTTGTCGACGAAACCGTATGGGTGGTCCAGCACCCGGCCGACATCGCGCACCACGGCCTTGGCGGCCATGGTGCCGAAGGTGATGATCTGCGAGACCTTGTCGGAGCCGTAGCGCTCGGTGACGTACTCTATGACCCGGTCGCGGCCGTCCATGCAGAAGTCGACATCGAAATCGGGCAACGACACGCGTTCCGGGTTCAAAAAGCGCTCGAATAGGAGATCGTATTCGATCGGATCGAGCTCGGTGATGCCAAGGGCATAAGCGACCAGAGACCCGGCGCCCGAGCCGCGCCCCGGGCCCACCGGTACGCCATTGTGCCGCGCCCAGGTGATGAAGTCGGCGACGATCAGGAAGTACCCGGAGAAGCCCATCTTGACGATGACCGACAGTTCGTGGTCCAGTCGTTCGCGGTACGGTCCGTCGTGGGCGGCGCGCGCCTCGGGGGAAAACCGCGCCATGCGCCGCGCAAGCCCAGCCAGCGCATCGGCGCGCAGAACGTCATCGACCGAGGCCCCCTCGGGGACCGGGAACCGCGGAAGATAATAATCCCCAAAACGCAGCGCCACCGTGCAGCGCCGGGCGATCTCGACGGTATTGGCAAGGGCCTCCGGGAGATCGGCGAACAGCGCCGCCATCTCCGCCGGGCTCGTCAGATACTGGCGATCGGTGTAGTGACGCGGACGCCTGGGGTCGGCCAGCGTGCGGCCCTCGTGGATGCACACCCGGATCTCGTGGGCCTCGAAGTCCTCGGGCGCCAGGAAGCGCACGTCGTGGGTTGCCACCAGCGGAATCTTCAGGTGGCGCGCAAGCCCCACGGCGCGCGCATTGTATTCCTCCTGCCAGGGTCGGCCGTTGCGCTGGACCTCGACATAAAACCGCCCCGGAAACAGCGCCTCCCAGGCGCGCGCCGCCGCATCCGCCTTGTCCTTGTGGTTGCCGATCAAAAACTGCCCGACATCCCCGTCCTGCCCCCCCGACAAGGCGATGAGGCCATCGCTATTGCCGGTAAGCCACGTCTTGTCGAGACAGGCGCGGCCACTGCTTTGGCCTTCGCTGTAGGCGCGCGTCAAAAGCCGGCTCAGGTTGCGATAACCATCGAGGTTCTGGCAGAGCAGCGCGGCGCGATAGGGCCGTTGCGGGTCATCGCTGCGCACGAAGACATCCGCCCCCAGGATGGGCTTTATCCCCGCCTCCTGCGCCTCGTTGTAGAACTTCACCATGCCAAACAGGTTGGCAAGATCGGTCAGCGCCACCGCCGGCATGCCTTTGTCATGGCAGGCACTGACCAGGTCGTCTAGGCGCAGCAGGCCGTCGACCAGGGAATACTCCGAATGGACGCGAAGATGGACGAAGCCCGTCATGCCCGACCTCCCTTCAAGACCTGCGGCGTGCGTCACGCACGGGCGCGAAACTCATACGGTGCAAAGGGCACGAACCGAGGCGCGCCAATGCCTCCAGATGATGGGCGGTGCCGTAGCCCTTGTGCCGGGCGAAACCGTATTCGGGGTACACGGCATCCCAGTCACGCATCTCGGCATCGCGTGCGACCTTGGCCACGATCGAGGCCGCGGAGATCGCCGGTACGCGCGCGTCCCCGCGCACGATGGCGCGCGCCGGACACGGCAACACCGGCACATGCACGCCATCCACCAGCGCCAGATCGAGGGTGAGCGCGAGATTGTCCACGGCGCGGCGCATGGCAAGCCACGCCGCCTGCAGGACGTTCAGGCGATCGACCTCGGCGGCGCAGGCCTGGCCGAGCGCCCAGGCCTGCGCGCGCGCCCGGATCTCGCCTGCCAGGCGCTCGCGCGCGCGTTCCGTCAACTGCTTGGAATCCTTGAGACCCGAAAGTCCGTGACGCGGCCCCAGCACCACGGCCGCCGCCACCACCGGTCCGGCGAGC
>JAJZZU010000355.1 GCA_021797365.1 Pseudomonadota bacterium
CCAGCGCGCGGCGCAGCCGGCTCTCCAGGGTCAACCGCTCGAGCGCCTTGGCGTTCATGTCGGCGGTGTAGAATTCGTGGGCGTTGCCGCCGCGCAACTTCGCGCGATCCAGGGCGCTGCCGGCATTTTTGAGAAGCGTCTCGGCATCGGCGCCGTCTGTGGGGGCGAGGCTCACGCCGATGCTCACCGTCAAGAAAAACTCATGACCGCTCACGTTGAACGGCTCGCTCACCAAAGCTGCGAGATGGTCTGCGAATATGCTCGCTTCCTGGACGGACCTCATGGGCGCGAGCAGCGCCGCGAACTCGTCGCCCCCGAGACGCGCGACGAACGCCTTTCTGCCAAGGGCGGCGCGCAGGCGTTCGGCGAATTCCTGGACGATACGATCACCTACAAGCGGGCCAAAGGTGTCGTTCACGCGCTGAAACCTGTCGAGATCGAACAACAGGACGGCAAGCGAGCGGTTCCCGTACTGGTCTTGGACGATGGCCGCGTCGATGCGTTCGGACAGCAGTGCGTGCGTGGGAAGATTAGTCAGTGGATCATGGTGCGCAAGATAGTTTATACGCTCCTCCGTGGCGATATGTTCGGTCATATCTTTTCCGGTCGATACGAAATAGGTTATGGCGCCGCTTTCGTCGCGCAACGGCGTGATGGTCGCCTGTTCATAGTAGAGTGAGCCATCCTTCCGACGGTTTATGAACATGTCGCGATACACGGACCCGGAACGTATCGTATGCCACATATTGTCGTAAAACGCGCGTGCATGGCGGCCGGAGCGCAGGATGCGCGGCGTATGGTCTATCGCCTCCTCGCGGGTGTAGCCCGTAATCGTTTCAAAGGCCTTGTTTACATAACGGATGACGCCCTTGGTGTCGGTTATGAATACCGAGTCTCCCGATTGCTCGATGGCAATCATGAAGCGCCCCAGTTTCTCCTCCGTGCGTCTTCGTTCGGCGATCTCTGCGGACAGCTCTGCTGTGCGGCGCGCGTGCAGAAAGTGCAGGCGGCGCATATGCGTGCGCGAGCGTTCTCGTTCGACGGCGCTCGTTATGCTGCGACCCGCGGCGAGCAGCGCTCCGCGCGTGGGCGGCAGAAGCGCGTCCGGGCTTACCGCGAGATCGACAAAGCCGATAGGGGTGCGGTTGTCGAACAAAGACAGGGCGGCGTGCCGAAGGCCAGGGGCGATCGGCAATGGCGGGTGCCGGCGGGTGTTGCGAAATCGCCCAAGGCGGTACGGGTCCTCGACGCTCGCGAAGCCTTCGCGCCGTGGAGCAGTCCGGTATTCCTTGTACAGCACGATGCGCGCCGCATATATCCCGGGAAAGCGTAGAAGGGCGGCGGTAGCGCGCGCCACCACCCGCTCCTGCCCTTCGGTGCCGAGCAGGTCGGTGATGAGTGCCGGAAGGGCCCTCAATACCGCCGGCGCCCGGCGGCGGACGGACATGGCCGCCGCCGGGGTGCGCCGGCCCTTGCCTTTGCGGGCGACGTGGGAGGCGGCGCGCGGTACGGTAAAGAGCGCAGCCTCCCTGCGTATCCCGTTCGGCGCGATGCTTTTGCGGATTACGCGTCCCCCCGGTGTCCTGAGGTAGGGGGCCAGCTTGCGCCCGCAATCGTCCGGATCTATGAGTACGACGACGTGGAATATCTCATCCGTTCGCCTAGTCATGGGTCGTGAGTATAGGAGAAAGCTGTCCCGGAAACCTCGGCCTTCCAGTCCGGCCCATTTGAGCGAGGTCGCACACGCGATATGATGCGCCGTTTTATGGGGAGTCCGGGTGCGCACGCGCGATATCGTTTGGCTTTTAGTGGCGACCGCGCTCATGGGCTCGTCCTTTGCCATCGGACAAATGGGGCTGCGTTATGCCCCCCGCTTTTCCTGGCGGGGCTGCGATTCACCCTGGCCGGCGCGCTGCTCACCGGGTTTGCGCGCAAACGGCGCTCACTGGCCCGATGGAGCGATCGTGGGTGAGTGGTCGCCACAGGTCTCCTTCAGACCGCTGGCCTCGCAGTGGCGGTCGGTGGGGGCTTTGTAGTGAGGCCGGGCGTGTCCTTGGCGCTTTTCTCGGCGATCTTCTGGGCGGCCGCCATGCTCCTCATGATGCGCTGGCAGGGGTTTGCGGACCTGTGGGTGCTGAGCGCCTATCAGATGCTGACCGGTGGTCTGGTCCTGCAGGCACTGGGCGCGGTCTTCGAGGCGCCCGACTTCCGCTGGAATGTCGCTTCGGCGGCGATCCTCGCATGGCTTGTGGTCATGGCCTCGATCGTGCAGTTCGGCGCCTGGTTTTACGTGCTGCACCGAAACGACCCGGCGCGTGTGAGTGCCTATCTCTTTCTTGCTCCGGTATTTGGTGTGTTATCCGGCTGGCTGCTCCTGGACCAGCCCGTCGGTTGGCATGTGGCCGCGGGCGCGCTCGGAATCGTCGCCGGCATCTGGCTCGTAAACCAGGCGCCGAGCGCAGCAGTCGCCACTGATCCGGTGCGTTGAGGGCCCCTCGATCCCTATTGTGTCTCTCCATCCCCTATGTCTTGCATCGCCATGCAAGGCCAGTCAAAAGCATCGCGATCGACCGATTCGCACCAGAGTTGCGCCATCAGCTCTGCAACAGGGGGATCCTCATCGCGATAGGGACACCATCACGCTTAGACAAGAATCGGTGATCACAATGATCAGAATACGCAAGGGGCTCGGTGGGTCGACTTTCACATGCGATTCAAGCCTTTGGAGATACGGAGCGCAGGGTGCGTGGAGTAAGACGCATATCGCCCATGTGATATAGTTTTTACAACGAACACTTGAGGTCCGTGATCCATGGTTTGGCGTCGTGGTCTTTTAATGGTTGCGATATTCGTCTTTGCCCCGGCTGTATCTTCCCACGCGGCCCGTGCGCCGTCCGCTGGGCGTATCCTGGCTCTAGCACACAAGGCCGCCGCCGGAAACCAACACGCCCTTCATGTGCTGCGGGACTTCGCTCATTCTGACAATCCCACCGCGGACACTATCCTCGGTATTCTCTACGTCAACGGTAAGGGCGTTCCGCTGGACTACGCCAAAGCCGCTTACTGGTATCAGAAGGCCGCGGTGCAAGGTAACCTCGTCGCCGAACGCTTCCTCGGTGCCCTCTATGCCAGTGGCCGAGGTATTCCGCAGAGTTACACCA
>JAJZZU010000356.1 GCA_021797365.1 Pseudomonadota bacterium
TGTAGTCAGAATTTATGTGGCGTTCAATTCGTCTAACCCCGTTACCCGTATGGGTTTATGGGTTGGCCGCCCCATTTTTGTGGACGCCACATTACGCATCAAATGTTGTGCGCAACATTTGATGCGTTAGCAGCGCCTGTCCGGATCTGTGCGGGGGGTGCCGAGTAATCGGCATTCCTACCGCGACCCAACGACCGCGAATTGGTCGAGTGTGTGGTTTGTCTTGCCAATCGCACCGGCACCGGGCCTGGATTGCTGCTAATCGGTGTCGAAGACGATGGCCGTGTCACCGGTGCCCGCCCCCGTCATGGCGCGAGTACCGATATTCACAAACTGGCCGCACTGATCGCCGCCCGTACCCGGCCCGCGCTTACCGTGCAGATCGAGGAGCTTCTGCTCGATGGCAAGCCAGTACTCATTGTCGACGTTCCGGTCCAGCGCCAGCCAACTTCGACGAGCGACGGTGTTTACTTGCATCGCGTCCTTGGTGGGGATGCGCGCCCGGCGTGTGCGCCGATGGATGTGTACGCGATGCAGTCCCTGCAATCTGATCGTGGACTGCTCGACCCCTCTGCGCAACTTGTAGCTGGCGCGCGCTGGGAGGACCTCGATCCGCTTGAGTTCGAGCGCTTCCGGCGCAGCGTGCGCGAGCGGCGTGGCCGCAGCGATGAATCTCTTCTCGAACTTCCTGACGTTGAGTTGGCCAAAGCCCTCGGGGTTGTCGAGGCCAATGGGACGGTTCGTGGCGTGCGACTTGCCGCGCTGCTGCTGTTTGGCAAGGAGGATGCGCTGCATCGTTTCCTGCCTGGCCACGAAGTCGCCTTCCAGGTGTTGCGGGGACTCGACGTGGAGGTCAACGATTTTTTTCGCTGGCCTCTGCTGCAGGTGATGGAGGAGGTCGTGGCGCGTATCCGCGCCCGTAACCGCGAACAGGAATTGATGGTGGGTCTGTTACGCGTCGGCGTGCCGGACTATCCTGAGCGCGCGCTGCGGGAAGCCGTGGCCAACGCCCTTATCCACCGTGACTACCAACGCCTCGGCGCGGCGCATTTCCAGTGGCATCCCGACCGCATCGAAATCAGCAACCCGGGTGGTTTCCCTGAAGGGGTGCGACTGGATAATCTCCTGGTCACCGCTCCGCGCCCGCGCAACCCGCTGTTGGCTGATGCGTTCAAGCGTGCTGGCATCGTCGAGCGCACTGCGCGCGGCATTGACACCATATTCTATGAGCAACTGCGTAATGGCCGGCCCGCGCCTTCCTATGATCGCAGCGACAATACGGGTGTAGTCGTCGTGATCCCCGGCGGCGAGGCCAATCTCGATTTTGTGCGCCTATTGGTCACCGAGGCGCAAGGCGGGCTCATACTGGGTTTGGACGAACTTCTCATCCTGAACGCTCTGTGGCAGGAACGAAGCCTTGTCACCGAAGACGCAGCGCGCCTTGTCCAGAGGCCCGAACCGGAGACTCGGGCCACTCTGCACCGCCTGGTGGAGGCGGGGCTCATCGAGGAGCGTGGCCAGAAAAAAGGCCGGACTTGGCACCTGTCGGCCGCTGCCTACCGCGCACTTGGTGACAAGGCGGCCTACGTCCGCCAGCGCGGCTTTGAGCCACTGCAACAGGAACAAATGGTGTTGCAATACGTGGAAAAGCACGGGCGGATCACCCGCAAGGAGGTGGCGGCATTGTGCCGGATCAGTGGCCCTCAGGCTTACCGACTGCTCGACCGCCTTGCGGAACAAGGGTTTCTGGCCCGCGAGGGCAACCGCGGCCGCGGTGTCGGGTATACGCGAGGGGGGAAATGAACGCCGAAAATGCACGGATAGGGACAGAAAATACACGCGTGCATTTATATGCGGCGCGTGCGTATTTCAGGACCCTGTTTGTCCATGGCGCCGAGGCCTGCGAGCACAGCCATATCCTCGCGGCCGCCTGCTACGTCGGCCCTGAAACCGCCGAGGGTGCCGGTGAACCATTCGAGACCAAGGTTAGGAGAAGGCCGCGAGACTGGATGCCCCCATCGCCGCCAATCTCAAGGATCTGGGATATGGCGATCAAGAAGAAAACCCAGCGACCCGCGCTGATCGTTCCCGAAGAGCGCGTCGCCCGGGGCATTCTCGTGATTCGCGGCCACAAGGTCTTGCTCGATGCCGACCTAGCCGAGCTTTACGGCGTCACTACCAAGCGGGTAAACGAACAGGTGAAACGCAATCTGGGGCGGTTTCCGGCGGATTTCCTGTTTCCGCTTACCGCAGAAGAGAAGGCCCAGGTGGTCGCAAATTGCGACCACCTCCAGCGCCTGAAGTTTTCCCCGGCACTGCCCAACGCCTTTACCGAGCATGGCGCCATCATGGCGGCCTCGGTGCTCAATACGCCGCGGGCAGTCGAGATGAGTGTTTTTGTCGTGCGTACCTTCGTGCGTCTGCGCCAGATGCTCGCCACGAATGCGCAACTGGCCCGCAAGCTCACTGCTCTGGAGAAGAAATACGACACCCAGTTCCAGGTCGTGTTCGATGCCATCCGCGAATTAATGACTCCGCCGGAGCCCAAGAAGAAGCGGCCTACCGGATTCGCGCCGTGGGAGGAGCAACGTTGTTGAATGGATTGAATTGCTTAGAAATATTGACTCCGCAAGAGATGAGCGTTTTTGTTTTAAGGCATCAAAGAGTGGCCGGAAGGAGTGTGTCGGCTGGCGGTGATGCGCGCGGTGTCGGTTTGCTGCTCTCGGGGCCAGAGCACCACGAGCTTTGGTCGGCGTGTCTTCTGGGGCCATGAAGCTGAACTCAAGGCCTACAATTCGCTCGCTCAACCTCTCCTCGTTGGATGGTCGGGTCGAGGTGGCGCCTCACGTCCGTACTGCAATCTCCGGCAAGCCCCTTGGGAGAGGCTTCCCGGGTTCGCAGGCACCCGACCTTTCGGAGATTTTGTCCATGGGTTAGGGTTTGTCTCGCAATGGCTTTGAGGGGTTTTTAGAGCAGGGGATCGATATGACGCACTCCGCCAAAGCGTCCAAAGTCGTGATCGGAGGAGCAGACCGTATAGCCATGTTCGAGCGCAAGTGCGGCGATGTGGGCATCGGTTGTCAAATTCCCGCCCGTCCCGCACTGGACTAGCAAACTATGCAAAATCGCCCAGTGGCCGTGTCCAGGGACCACGGCACGC
>JAJZZU010000357.1 GCA_021797365.1 Pseudomonadota bacterium
CCAGACGCCCATCATGAACATAGAGATACGGACGGACCGTGCGCGGGGTGAGCCTGTGGTAGTGGCAAAACCAGTCGATCAGCGATTCCTCGGAGGCGCTGTCTAGGCCGCAGTAGAGTTCCGTGCGGTTGCAGGTCGACAGGATCGTGGCCTCGCCGGCCCCGGCCTCGGTCACGGCGCGCAGGGCATCGGGCAGGGTCTGCGGATCAAAGGCCGCCTGCTCGCGGAGTGCGACCGGTGCGGTTTTATGGTTGATGCCCAGTGTTACGAGGTGCATGGTCTTTGGACCGAGACGGAGATCCCCAAATCCGGGCCGCGGCGACGGCCTCGAATGTTATAACGGCGACTGCCAGGACGGCCCGTATTGGATGGGAGGCCGCGCCTGTCCATCCGATGACGATCACCGCGATGTCGGCCAACGCCAACAAGACATATCCCAAGGATACCATAAACCCCGGAAAGGCGCGGCGCGCCAGGATCAGGGCAAAAGCCGCCCCGGCGGCGAGCAGGGATGCGAGGAACAACTCGCCGGGCGAGACTTACCGCTGCGTACGCCACCGACACCGCATTGGCGCCGATGGCGGTATCCGTGCGCACCTGCTTGGCGACGGCGAAGGTGTGATGGAACAAGCGGTTGAGGAGCTTACCGGTGGTCCCGGCCTTGTGGGCCGCGGCGAACGCGGTCTTCATCTGGCCCAGGATCTGCGGTTCCCCGAGGATCAGGGAGTCGAGACCGCAGGCCACGCGAAAGGCGTGCGCCACCGCCGTGCGCCCATCATGGATGTAGAGATACGGACGCACCGTGCGCGGGGTAATTTTGTGGTAGTGACAAAACCAGTCGATCAGCGATTCGTCGGAGGCGCTGTCCAGGCCGCAGTAGAGTTCCGTGCGGTTGCAGGTCGACAGGATCGTGGCCTCGCCGGCCCCGGCCTCGGTCACGGCGCGCAGGGCGTCGGGCAGGGTCTGCGGATCAAAGGCCGCCTGCTCGCGGAGTGCGACCGGTGCGGTTTTATGGTTGATGCCCAGTGTTACGAGGTGCATGGTCTTTGGACCGAGACGGAGATCCCCAAATCCGGGCCGCGGCGACGACCTCGAATGTTATAACGGCGACGGCCAGGACCGCCCGTATCGGATGCGAGGCCGCGCCTGTCCATCCGATGACGATCACCGCAATGTCGGCCAACGCCAACAAGATATACCCCAAGGATACCATAAACCCCGGAAAGGCGCGGCCCGCCAGGATCAAGGCAAATGCCGCCCCGGCAGCGAGCAGGGATGCGAGGAACAACTCGCTGTCGGCACCGAGGCCTTGGATCGTCCACAACCCCGCACCGAGCAGGGCGGTGGCCATCAGGGGCTGGACGCGGCCAAGCGGCCAGCGCTCCCGGCCGAGGGCCTCCTGCTGGCTTTCGAGGGCAGCGGCGGTCAGCAAAAGCAGGCTCGCCCTTAAGGTCTCGCTCACCCATGGGCCGAGGCCGATGGCGGCCAGGAGTCGGCGGCTCCCCGCGACGCCAGCGCCGAGAAGCGCCACGACATCAGGGCCGTGATCGAAGAAGTGTGTCCATGCCCCGCTATCCGGGAGGTCGCTTACGGTGGCCACGAGGAAGGCCACTGCACAGGCGGCTTCCACAAGCAGGGTGAGGTAGATCGCCGACAACGGCCGGCGGCTCACGGGGTTGTCCCCGAATGGCGCCAGGGCCGCGGCAAAGGGGAGCGCGCAGGCCAGAAGCGGGAGCGCCATGGCCAGGTGTCCCTGACGCAGTCGCGGAATGACAAGCGGCGGGTGACTCACAAGGGCGGCCACGAACAGACAGACCGTCACCGCCGCGAGTAGCAAGGCCCCGACCGCCCCATAGGCGGGGCGCAATGCCAGGCGGCGCGCGCGCTTTTTCTGGATCAGCATGACCAATAGCAGGCCGTAAAAGAATACCGGTGCAACCGGGGTCAGGCGCTGATAGGGTCCGATGACGATACGCACCGTGCCGTGGAGCGCAAGCGGCGCGGAGAGGCCGATCGCCGAAAACAGCACACCGATGGCCGCGACCAGCAGCAGGCCGCCGGCGAGGTCGGCGCGCCGGGCGAGCAGTAATGGGATCAGGCGGTCGGCGGCGAGATACAAGACGACAAAGGTCAAAAGCGCGCGGCTGCCATGCGCGGCAAGGCCCGCCCACACGAGCGCGAGAATGGCACTTATGAGCAGGCGCGCGATACTGTTGGCGGTCCGCCACGCCGGTGGCGCCTGCAGCCGGCTCTGGGCGAGCGCGCAGGCGGCCCCCACGGTGGTGCCGGACAGGAGGATCGCGAGCAGCGCCGGGCCCCAGCCAAAGCGCAGACCAAAGGCCGCGCCCGCCAGCAGCAATGGGGTTCCGAGGAGGCCTAGGTCATGGAGTCCGGCGACGATCCCCGGGTCTGCCGCGGCGGTCGGCTCTGTACTATAATGGCCCGGGCCTTCCCCAAGCGCGAGCGCGAGCCGGCCCAGGAAGCGGTAGGCCAAGGCCAGGACCGGGATGGCGATCAGGGGGAGTAGAATCAAGTTCATGGCACAAGGTCTCCCGCGGGCTTTCGGAGAGCATAGACGCTCACGGCTGCGACGGGTCCCTATCCTATCAGTGAATGGAGCGTTATGAGGCAGGGTCTGTGGCGGGCGGCGCTCCCGATCTTGGCGCTCGGTGTTTTGGCGGGCTGCGCGACGACCCCCCCGCGTTCCGTGTCCGCTTCGCGGCCCCGTCCGGCGTCGGCTGCGAGCGTACATCCCCCGGGTCGACTCCTGTATCATGTCCTGCTCGGCGACATCGCCGGTCAACAGGGGCACTTGGGGCAGGCCGCGAAGGCCTTCGGGCAGGCCGCGCAAGAGACGCGTGACCCCGGTTTGATCCGGCATTCGGCGCTGCTCTCGCTCTACGCCCGCCGCTATGCCCAGGCCCGGCAGTTGACGGAGTTGTGGCTCGCGCAGGCCCCGCAGAGCGTGAGTGCGCGCGCGGCCCTGGCGGATGCCGATCTCGGTCTGACCCGGATCGCGGCCGCCGAACGGGAGTTTGCGCAGGCCCTGACCCAGGCCGCCGTCCATGAGGGGCCGGAGGGCCGTGCCTTTACCTTCGAGCACATAGCGACCCTGCTCCTGCGCCACAAACGCGCCGCGCTGACCGTGACTGTCATGC
>JAJZZU010000358.1 GCA_021797365.1 Pseudomonadota bacterium
AACGAAAACGAGTCCCCCCGCGCGGGGGGACTCGTTTTCGTTAAGACTGTCCCCATAAGTAGGGCAGTGCGGCAGGCACAGGCCGCAGGCTACACAGCGGTCGCTGGCCTCGCG
This sequence comes from Pseudomonadota bacterium, assembly GCA_021797365.1. The sequence continues at coordinate 115 of JAJZZU010000358.1, forward strand.
TATGGCGGCCGCAGCCGCGGGTGACGGGTCGTCACTCGGTTTTGGGCGATGAAAAAGCGGCATGGGGGCCTCTTGTACTATAGACAGCACGTCTTTTTTTGCACCAACGAGCGCGCCGACGGGCGGCGGTGTTGCCAGCAGCAGGATGCGCGCGCCTTGCGGGATTATGCCAAACAGCGGATCAAGGCATTGGGACTTGCCGGCCCAGGCGGGGTGCGCATCAATACGGCCGGGTGCATGGATCGCTGCGAGGAGGGACCGGTCCTGGTCGTCTACCCGGAAGGCATATGGTACACCTACGTCGACTGCGAGGACATCGACGAGATCCTGGAGCAGCACATCGTGGGTGGACGACCCGTCGAGCGCCTGCGCCTGGACCGGGATTAAAAAAAGGAGGGACCGGGAACCAGCCCCTCCTTTCATGGTCTTACGAAGCAAGGATACTCTGGGCAACAAGCACCCTTGACAGCAAAGAACTTATATTAGATAATTATTATATGCTTTCTGCGGATCAGGCCCATGAGCCCGACCGCGTACCGGCTCCTCCATCCTCCTAGTGGTGGTTCAAGGCGTGGTTTACCCCACGCCTTCTTTTTTTCTCCGCTCTATATACCACAATGCGCGCAGGGGTCAACTGTTATCGCAGCGAAGGCGTTGACAGCGCGGCTGCTCCTCCGTACCATGCGGCGCTTCGTACTCTTCGCCTCGGAACAGATTTCCATGACGACCTTCACGGCTAAGTCAGAGACAGTAAGGCGCGACTGGTTTGTCGTCGATGCCACGGATCATGTGTTGGGCCGGCTTGCCACCGAGCTTGCGCGCCGCCTGCGCGGCAAGCATAAGCCCGAGTTCACGCCGCATGTGGATACCGGCGACTACATCGTCGTGGTAAACGCAGAAAAGGTTCAGGTGACCGGCCGTAAGGCCCAGAACAAGCTCTACCACAGCTATTCGGGATATCAGAGCGGACTCAAGACCCACACCTTCACCGAGATGAAGGCGCGTGCGCCCGAAGAGGTGATCGAGGCGGCGGTGCGCGGGATGTTGCCCAAGGGGCCGCTCGGCCGCCAGATGTTGCGCAAACTGAAGGTCTTTGCGGGCGGCGACCATAAGCATGCGGCGCAGCAGCCTAAGCCGCTCGAACTGAGAAAGGGATAAGGAACCGACATGGCCGAAGCCAAGCATTACGGGACGGGGCGGCGCAAGTCCGCCAATGCGCGTGTGTACTTGAGTCGCGGGAAGGGTGCGTTTCTGGTCAACAATCGGCCGGTCGACGAGTATTTCGGACGCGAGACCTCGCGGACGCTCGTGCGCCAGCCATTCGCGGTGACCGAGACCCAGAACCATTTCGATGTCAAGGTCAACGTCCGTGGCGGTGGTCCGAGCGGTCAGGCAGGCGCCGTGCTGCATGGCATCGCGCGGGCCTTGCTCGCCTACGATGAGACGCTGCGTCTGCCGTTGCGGCGCGCGGGCTTCCTGACGCGGGATGCGCGCGAGGTCGAGCGCAAGAAGGTCGGTCTCCACAAGGCCCGTAAGCGGCCGCAGTACTCCAAGCGCTAAGGCGCCCCTCTTTTGGGGGATCGTCTAGTGGTAGGACAGCGGACTCTGACTCCGTTAACCGAGGTTCGAATCCTCGTCCCCCAGCCAATAATGCCCGGGGCCTGCGCGCGCGCCTAGGCCTCGTTTCCGTCGTGGCAAGCCGTGTTGCGATGCACGGCCGCGCGGCCGATACGAGCGGTGCGGGTGGCTAGCGCCCCAACGGCCCGTCCCGTGGTGAGCCCTTTCGGGCACCCGCCGGCGCGCCCATGACCCGAGACCGTCTCGGGGAAAGCCAAGGCCCGCACGAAAAACCGCCCGCGCCATTGCCTGCCACCAAGATGTCCGCGATCATTCTTGACTTCGGTGAGCCGCTGCTGGCGCCGCTTGGCGAATCGCCGCCCCTCGATGTGACGCGCCGTGCTGGACTTCATCGTCTGTGTGGGGGATGGCCATGCCATGCCGGCATCAACCGGAAATCCTTGAGGCGTTGGAGGCGATCATGCGCGTCAGCGCCACTCCCTGCGAGGTGAGGCGGGCCTACGAACGGCTCACGGTGCGGCGTCGCGAGAGGTTTGCCGGCGATGTGCGTGCGGTCGGCGAATGGAGTCTCGTCTCCAATCACGACGGCGGATTTAACCTTCGCGGCGACGCGCGCACGGCGGACGGCTATCGTAAGCCTTGCGCGCACGCGCGACCTCACGGTCTCTGATGTGTGGCCCCATAAGCTGCGCGCCCCGGCCGCCGCGGTGCGATCACACCGGCTGCGACAGAGATGGGTCCGTCCGGTCTAGCGTTTCGCAAGGCGGACGGGTGTCATCCTACGGCCGAGGGCCTCGGGGTCTAATAGCCGGTCGCGGTGCGGCGTGAGCCCGTGATGGCCTGCAGTAAGAGGGTATCCATCTCCTCTTCGACTGTCTGCAGCTGCATGAGGGTCGTGACCCCGGCCTGCTCGCCACTGGCGTACTCGCGCATGGACTCCATCATGAGGTGGTGGATGCGGGCATGGAGCACGCCAAGCGGCGTAGAGGCCTGGGATTGCAGGGCCTTATGAAGCGGGCAGGAATCAGTTGCCAGTGAGGTCTCGGGGATCGGGGGGCGGGCAAGCCGCAACGTCTCGATCGTGCTCTTTAGCAGCTTTTTATGGCCGGCGCGTGCCAGCCACGGCACGGCATCGGCGGCCGCCGGGCGTCGCCGCCACAGGTCGGGGGGCCGCCAGCCATGCAGCCAGTGGACCACGGCGTCGAGGGGGAGGGGTTTGCTGATGGCGTAACCCTGTCCGTACTGGCAGCCGAGATCGCGCAGAAGCAGGCCTTGTTCCGGCTGCTCTATCCCCTCGGCGACCGTGGTCAGATGCAGGACACGCGCCGCGGTCAGGATGCCGCTTACGATCGCAAAGTCACGTGGATCTTCACCCATATCACTCACGAAGCTCTTGTCGATCTTCAGGATGTCGCATGGCAGTTTTTGGAGATAGTTGAGTGAGGCATAACCGGTGCCGAAGTCG
>JAJZZU010000359.1 GCA_021797365.1 Pseudomonadota bacterium
CAGGCCGGCACCGGCCCACAGAAGGCCCCACCAGAAGGTCCGTATCATCCAGCGGTGATGGCTCCCGTAACAGCTTCCGCTGCGATCGCGCCGCCAATAATTGAGACCCAAAGCCAGGATGCTCGGCGCCAGCATGCCGAAAAACCCCACAACATAGAGGGCGTAGGCGACCACCACCAGTTCGCGCTCGCGATTCCCATCGAATGGCCGGACGTCCACCAAGATCTCCTCTCAAGCGCAGTGCAGGAGCCCCACGCGAATGCCGGTCAGAACATACTGGACCGCAAGGGCCGTCAACAACACGCCCAGTAAACGGGTCACCACATTGGCCCCGGTCTCGCCCATCAAGGCCAGTATGCGCGCGGCCGACAACAGTACCGCAAGCGTGATGGCCAGCACCAGCGCCAGTATACCAAGGAGTAGCCCGATCGCGATAAAGCGGCCATGGGCGGCCGAAAGCATGAGCAGAAGGCTTGTGAGCGCCCCGGGACCGGCAAGCAGCGGGATGGCGAGCGGAAATACCGAGATGTCATTACGCCCCCGCGCCTCCTCGGTTTCGCGCCGCGTCGTCGAACGCAGCCCGGAGTGGCGGGCAAAGACCATGTCGATCGCAAGCAAAAACAACAGGATGCCGCCCGCGATCCGGAAGGCCGCGAGCCCTATCCCCAAGACCCGCAACACAGCAAAACCGCTCACGGCAAAAAATAGCAGCACCAAGGCGGCTATCAGCACGCCCTTCACCGCCATCCGTTGGCGATATTCGTAGCTCGCGCCCGCCGTCAGCGCCCCGAAGAGCGGCACCAGGCCGATGGGGTCGATAACGACAAAGAACGTGAGAAAGATGTCATACGCCTTCATGATAGCGGCCATCGCGCCAGGACATCGTATATCCCCGGCGGCTCGCGCCGCGACCGGCACAGGACATAGTCGGCCACCGCCCACCGCACCGGCTCGGATGGCGGCGGGGACCATCGTGGGTCCCGCGCGCCCAGGCGCGCGAGCGTGACATGCGGGCGGTAGCGGTGCGCCGGCACTTGGCCCGTGGCCACGGCCACCAGCCGCTGCAGGCGCTCTGCAAGTCCGAGCAGTGCCGGCGGCGGGTGCGAAGGCGCAAGCGCCACGATGTCGCCTGCCCCAAGCCGGGTCATCTCATCCAGGACACACACGAACGCCTCCTCCGACACGCCCGCGGCCCCCGCCTCCAGGGCGCGCCGGACATCGGCCTCGACAGCGCCCGCGAATGCGAGCGTCATGTGGTAGCCATCGGCCGCCGCCGGCCTGCCTGCCAACTCGCCGGCTTGTGCCGCGAGCCGGGCACGCACATCCGAGCCGGGCCACAGCGCGAAGAACAACCGCTCGCGCCTAGAAGAAGAGCCGCAACCCGCCCTCATAGTCAGCAATCACCGTATCGCTCTGGGGCTCCATGATAACAAGATTACCAGACTCCTGCGGCGCACTCTGCCCATACGAGAAACGCGTGTAGCGGACCGCGGCATACAGCCCGAGCCAGCGCGACAGTCGCAAGTCCAGGGACGCCCCCGCCTTGACAAGTGGGGCTGTGCCAAGCGCCTGCGAAAAGCCAAGCGCCGCGACCGCGATCGCCGGGTTCAAGGTCTGTCCGGCCGCCGCATACACGCTACCTACCAGGCGGCGCGTGAACGCCACCTGGATGAGCGCACCCAGCGCCACATAATCGTGGTGATAGTTCTCCTCGTACGCGTACCTCGTCCCGACCCCGATCAATCGCTGCCAGGCATGGTGTCCATACTCGATAAACGGCACGGCCATTACCGCCCCATCGGGAAACGCCGCGCCCACACGAATCCCATAGTCAGATATGATGGCGCCCGACACGCCGTTTGAGATCGGCGTCCCGTTTTGGGCATACCCCTGATAGCGGACGTTTCCGCTCACCCTATCATAGGCTAGACGCGCGTACATTCGGTCGCCGAGCAAAAGCCCCGTTAGGCTCGCATGAAGGCCGTTTATAAAACCGCTTTCGCGGTCGAAGTAACGGGACGCCGGGGCATTGGTGCACACTGCGAGCGCGCAGGTATCACTCGGCTCCACGTAATGCAGATTCGTCAGACGATAGGCCACCGACACATTGTCGTCGATGCTCCAGACTGCCCGTTCGTGCGCGCACACGGTCCCTCGCAGGACACCCGCGGCCAGCGCTGCCAACAACAGTTTCTTCAAGAACCGGACCTCGGGGCAGGGATGCCCCATGAGAGACACGCAACGGCTAGGGCGCGGAATATGTCAGCAAACGATCCGGAAGATGCTCCATGGTTATGCGCCCAGAGCCCGCCAAAATAACACACCTTTCTATAACGTTCTGAAGCTCCCGAACGTTACCGGGCCAATTGTAGCGGGCGATATGCGACTTTACCTCATCGTCCATCACTGGAATCGACGAAAGGCCGTTGCGGGCCGCCGCCTGCGCCAGGAAACGCTCTGCCAGAAACGGGACGTCCTCCGGTCGCGAGCGCAGCGGCGGCATGAAGACCTCGGCCACGTTGAGCCTGTAATACAGATCCTCCCGGAACCCCTCTCCGGCAACCAGATGGCGAAGGTCGCGATTGGTCGCGGCGATGATGCGCGTGTCGACGGCGCGGGTCTTCAGCTCTCCGACCCGCTCAAATACCTTATCTTGCAAAAACCGCAAAAGCTTCGCCTGCCCTTCGGCCGACAATTCGCTCACTTCGTCCAAAAACAATGTGCCACCGTCGGCGGACTCGAGTCGCCCGACCTTGTCCTTCACGGCCCCCGTGAACGCCCCCTTGCAGTGCCCGAAGAGCTCGCTTTCGAGAAGCGTGGGAGAGAGGCTTGCGCAATTGACCTCGACAAACGGGCCCTGACTACGGGCGCTTGCAGCATGGATGCGGCGGGCGATCATGCTTTTCCCCGTACCGCTCTCGCCCAACACGAGCACCGTCGCCTCGCTGTGGGCGAAGCGCTCGGCCATGGACAAGGTCCGCCGCAAGGCCTCCGAGCGCGTCAAGAGGTCCTGCTCACCCAGGGCCATACGCAGGTTGTGGTTGTCGGCCTCAAGGCCCTGAATGTGGATGTTACGGCTCAGCAACTGCTCGATCTCGGCCGGCGCGAACGGCTTTACGATGAAATCGGCGGCGCCGAGCTTGATGGCCTCCACGG
>JAJZZU010000360.1 GCA_021797365.1 Pseudomonadota bacterium
TTGCGCAGCTTCCTCGATATGTAATCACCCTTTGCGGGCCTGTAGCTCAGTCGGTTAGAGCAGGGGACTCATAATCCTCTGGTCGAAGGTTCGAGTCCTTCCGGGCCCACCATTAAATCAAGGACTTACGAGACACGCTCGCCAAGCGCCTCGCCTTTTGCGGCAATCCTGCGACAGTGTGGGGTATATACCCCTCACTAACACACGCGGGAGGTGTCGCATGGCGACGTTCGTACAAAGGCCAGGGCCGCGCGGTAAGCGGGTCTGGCAGGCGCTCGTCCGGCGCCGGGGATACCCTCAGCAGACCCGCACATTCGATTCCAAGGGGAAGGCTGAGGCCTGGGCCCGGCAGATCGAGGGGGAGATGGATCGGGGCGTATTTGTTTCCCGCGCCGAGGCGGAATCGACGACCTTGGGTGAGGCACTGGACCGCTACGCGCTTGAGGTCGCTCCCAAAAAGAAAGACGCCTATCACGATACGCTTCGGTGCCGTCGCCTCAACAAAAGAGATCTTGCCCGTAGGGCGCTCGCGGCGATTCGCGGTAAGGACATCGCGGCCTTCATCCGTGAACGGCAGGACGAAGGGGTCGGGGCCAATATGATCCGCCTCGACCTCGCCTTACTCTCCCATCTCTTCAACACCGCGCGCACCGCATGGGGAATGGAGTCCCTGACGAACCCCGTGGACCTCGTCAAGGGCCAGCGTCCCAAACTCCCTGGTGGCCGCGACCGTCGCCTCGTCGACGACGAACTCCCCCGCCTCCTGGCCACCGCGTCGGCCTACGGCGGCGAGATAGGCCCCCTCATCACCTGGGCCATCGAAACCGCCATGCGTCGTGGGGAGATTGCGGCCATGCGCTGGGACCACCTGGACCGTAAGGCCCGGGTGTTGCTGATACCGGAAACGAAGACCGGCACGCCCCGGCGGGTGCCGCTCTCCACGGCGGCGCTGGGGGTCCTGGACGGGCTGCCACGGCGCATCGATGGCCGGGTGTGGGGCATCCGCCCCGATTCGATCTCCCAGGCCTTCGAGAGGGTCTGCAAGGCCGCCGGTATTGAAGGCCTGACCTTCCATGATCTGCGCCATGAGGCGACCTCACGGCTGTTTGAGAAGGGGTTGAACCCGATGCAGGTGGCGGCGATCACGGGGCATAAGACCCTGCAGATGCTCAAGCGGTATACACATCTCCGCGCAGAGGATCTTGCTCTATTGCTTAGATAACGTTCATTCGCCATATGGCCCGATTGTGGTGTGTAAGCTACAATCGGCCAATATGGTTAGGACGTGATTTGGTTTCTATGGGTAGGCTGTAACGGGTTCGCCTGATTGACGAGGCGCCAGAACACATAGCCCGAGACGAGGACGGAATGGCCAAGCAACACGGGGACCTGCCAACTTTTGACAACCCACCGCTCATCGAAACGGCTCTTGGTGTGCAGTTTGAGCAGCTGACTAGCCTGGATGTTCCGCGCATGGGACTATTATACGGCCTTATTCGGGATACCTTACCTGTCGTGCAACAACAGCTGCCGCTCAATCCCGTAATTGAGCGCCTTGGGGAGCGGCTCCAGCAGACTCCGCTCTCGTTCCAGTTCTCTCAACAACCACCATCGCCGAGATGTTGGTTTCTCGACAATGATGGGGAAAGGTTGCTCCAAGTACAGCAGGATCGCTTAATATGGAATTGGCGTAAGACCAAAGGGGAACGCGCCTATCCGCGATATGAAAATGATGTACGTCCGCGCTTTATCGAGTATTTTGACAAATTCCTAAAATTTCTTGACGACGAGAGGATCGGTGATTTTCAACCCAACCAGTGCGAGGTGATATATGTTAACCACATTCGGTCCGGGCAAGGGTGGGCAAAACACGCCGAGATCGATAAGGTATTTGTTGGTTGGCGTTCGTCATATAGCCGCAGCCTCCCTCTCGAGCTCGAATCCACGCACATATTGTGCCGCCATATTATCTATGACGAAAATCACGAGTTCATTGGGCGATTGCACATCAACATTGAACCAGCTTTTAATAAATTAGATGACCAACCGATGTTCGTTATGACATTGACGGCACGAGGCAAGCCTATGGGACCCGGCCGGGATGGTGTACTCAAATTTCTCGATCTGGGTCGCCAGCACATCGTCCAAGCTTTTGAGGCCGCGACTACACCAACGATGCATGACATCTGGGGGAAACACGAATGACGGGTTCCTTGGCGTTAGATTATGAGGCTACGCTTGGCTACACACGAAACTGTGTACTTAGCGACACAGGCCTTGGTTCTTCTCGCAGGGAAGCGCCACAGGCTCGCGAGACCCTCTCCGGTTTTATGTGGCCCCGATGGCTGAAGCCAGTGGTGAACGGGTTGGTCCAACTCAGCAATTTACCGTCGGACTGGGATTCGTACGGTGCCCAGCGGATCGACGCATGGCATATCTCGTCAGCGTATCAAATTCTCGCAACAGTGATGCACGACGACACACCCGCGCCCTCTATTGTACCGACGTCCGATGGGCATATTCAATTCGAGTGGCACAGGCAGGGGATCGACTTGGAAGTGGAGGTGATATCGCCGACACGTGTCGCCGTTCTGTACGAAGACCAGCACTCTGGAAACGAACCAACAGAATGCATTCTCAGTTACGATCTAGAACCACTCAGAAAATGTATCCGTGACCTGACGCGCGAGATTTAGGCGCTCTTCTGGCTGCCAGCGATTGCGTGCATGAGCGACGAGGACTACCAAGACGATCCATCGATAATGGACGATGACGGGCTATTGCGCCGGGTTCCAATCCAGCCCGCCCAAATTATTTGGGATGACAATCTTAAGCAGCAGCGTCCCAGTAGCGCGGCGTTTAAAGACCACCCTAATGGCTCACCAATGTCAATCGCATTGCAACCAGTATTAAGCGAGCTGAATTTACCGGTACAGTCTGTTTTGTCAGGTTACGAAACAACGCACGCTCTGGTTATGTTCACCGCGGACGTTGCGCGAAAAAATGGACAGGGGGTCGCGCGAGAACCACTACCCCCCAGCGATCCCGCTCACGGAGTCGTGTTTGGTCCCAAAACCCAAAAGGTGCGGCAGTCGCTGGCCAAAGCCGCAGTGTGGGTTGTCCCCCCCCCCCCCCCC
>JAJZZU010000361.1 GCA_021797365.1 Pseudomonadota bacterium
CTTGCCTGCCGATTCGTTGTTGCCAGGACAAATGCCCACCCAGGAGGCCAGCCTATCCGCGCTGCCGAAGGCCTCCATGTCGGGGCCGATCTCGACCAACAACATGGCGGCGCCGATGAGATCCACCGGTCGCGGTAGGGATGCCGATTACTCGGCACCCCCCGCACAGATCCGGACAGGCGCTGCTAACGCATCCGGCTCCTACCTTGAGTATTTGGCGTCAAAGCGTTTATAAGGGTAAGGATGCACGATGGTAGCTTTGGGTATCCAGTGATCGGCGATCTTCCCGAAACGTTCCCAATTCAGTCGCTTGCGTTGACTGCGCCGACAGAGCGCCCGGTACCAACGAAGCCGTACCTCGTAGCAGAAAAGGCTCAGAGCGGTACCGTTCAAGGGGACACCATAATAATTCAGATGACCTTGAACGACGCTGCGAAGCCAAAAGCCCGTGGCGCGGATCGGGTGGTGCAGGCGCTTTTTCAGCTCTTGGCTTAGCGCCTTGAGCTTTGCCTGTAGGCGATCTCTCCGCGTTTTGCGGTGAATCAAGAAACGTCCCTGACGGCTCACCCCGCAGATGTGCGTAAAGCCCAGGAAGTTGAAGGTCTCGGGTTTGCCGAGGCCCCGCTTCCTGTTCTGCTCATGGGCGAACCGACCGAAACGGATCAGCCGGGTCTTATCGGAATTTGTGTTGCGGCCCTCGCGAGCTTCCGCGGAATTAGGCCATGACCGACGCTAATTGACACAACATAATATTTGTCCAACTGTTACTGCCTCCCCGGCAGAGCTGGGGCCTCTCTTCCTAGACTCGCGACACGGCTCTCGTAAAGTTGAATTGCCAATTGCATGGCGTTTAAAGCAGCATCATCCCAGTTAAGCCACTCTCGCGGAGCGCATCTGACAATTCCCTCGCGCTCATATCGCTCAATAATACGATACAGCTCTTGATCGTCGCCCGGAGGAAAGTACTCTGGGTAAGCCCCGGCAATCTCACAAAACACGTCGATACGACTCGCAATAACAGGTACGCCATAGCGCATAGCCTCCACCAGTGGAAGCCCAAACCCCTCCACGCGTGATGCCACCACTAACGCTCTTGCTTGCCTGTATAGGTAGTCCAGATCGGAGTCTGTCGTATCATAAAACACGAATAGACGTTGATTGCGTAAAGGATGAGTCTCTAGGCGCTCCCGGAGCCCTTTACAGCGCCAGCCGATGCGCCCCACAAGAACTAATATAGCGTGCCCGCCATTACTCCATAAGCGTTCGAACGCGTCGAGCACGGTGATATGATCCTTACGCGGCTCAATCGTACCCACCATAAGATACATGTCCCGCAATTGCTGGATCTCAGCGCAGAGGGAGATAGGCTGCGATCCCTCCGAAAAAGCATCGGCGCCCAAGTGGAAACTTCTGATTGGCGGCACTGAAGTACCCTGTCGCGCCAGCAAGGTCTCCACTTCGCGTTGCGTAAAGCGGGAAACCGTCAAAAGCCCGTGGCTCGCTGATACTAACCGGGCAAATGCCGCCTTGAATGCAGTGACGTTTTTCGTGTCGGCGAACTCTGGATGTGTTATTGGAAATATATCATGTATGATCGGGATCACACAGGCACCGATCGCGCACGCCTTTTCCGCAAGGCGAACCGAGTATCCCAGCCCCCAAAACGAGTCCGGCAACAATAAGAGATCACCCTTTTGGACGTCCATCTCCAAATGGTGCGCACTCTCACAGAATCGCATAGGCCTCATGATAAATACCCAGGCAGCGCGCCGTGCAACCGCGCGCAGGCCTAGGCCGCCAAAGGCCGGTTCGACCCATCTGTCCCAGATCGTGCGACCTTTATCGATAATGGTCCGGCCCCGCGTCCGTGCCACATGAACATTAGAAGAGGTCCGTACAGGCAATAGTACGCGCCTAACCTTCACGCCATCCGTTATGGTCGGGATACAAGGAATACCGGTATCCCGCGACAATTGTTCTGCCCGCCCCGCAATCTTCTGTACGACCCGTTGAATGCCAGTTGTCAGCCCTGATGCTAGGGTCTCTGTACAATCTATCAATATGCGAGTAGGCCGCACCCTGTCCGTCGCCATTTGGGTCCGCACTACCTCATGATTCGAGGTATTCATCATGATCGGACACTCCTAGAGACCAACGCATTGCACGTACCACTATGATGGGCAAAGGCCCTGTGGATATTAATGCGCATGAAACGCGTGCAACGAATTATAAACGGCTCGCACGTTATAACTTACTCCTGTGACATCCACTACCCTGCGGCATCCGCCGCACTATCGCGGCACGCACAGCGGTCTGTAGTACTGACCGGTAAACATTCAACGTCCCCGTGACCATTCTGTCCACGGAAAACTCGGTCCGGGCACGGTTGCGTCCTCGCTCTCCCAAGCGTTGCCGGAGAGCTGGATTAACGAGCAGCTTATTAATGGCGGCTGCCAAAGCTTGCGGGTCCCGAGGCGGTACAACAAGTCCGGTTTCCCCGTCGCGATTGACATACGTGACTCCGTTATGCAACTCGCAGCAAACGACAGGTTTGCCACAGGCCATGGCCTCGAGCTGCACAAGCCCAAAGGCCTCGGCCGGGGCCACCGAGGGCATACAGAAGACATCACAGGCGTGGTAGTAGAAAGGGAGCTCTGCATCGGGGATCCGCCCAACGAAACGGACTCGCGCCCCGAGCCCTAAAGATGTACTCATCGCCCTAAGATCCGACGTAAGCGGCCCATCCCCGCCGACCACCAAAATTCCCTGGGGCACATGGATCATCGCCCGAATGAGATACTCGAAACCCTTGTAATACACGTGCCGACCGACAGCAAAGAGCACGGGCGCCTTGTCGCCGCCCAAACTCGCCCTGAGATCCGCAATCCTCTGATGTTGCTGCGCGGCCTTATCGAACACTCCATACTCAATGCCAAACGGCACCACATGGTAACGTTCCGGTCTTCGACACACCCCGAGCTGGGATGACGACGAGATATGGGCGGGCGTTGGGACAATGATCGCGTCCGCCCGATTGAGTAGGGTGCCCAGAAAGGGCCTATAGAGTTTCAGGAGCCGCTTTTGGCGCACGATATCGCTGTGCCATGTAATAACGCGCTTTACGGACCCAGGCAAA
>JAJZZU010000362.1 GCA_021797365.1 Pseudomonadota bacterium
AACGTATGCTCTATGTGGAACTCGACGCCGACGGGGTTGCGCGCCATCTGCAGTATGCCCCGTATCTGGACTATCGGCCGTTGGCCCCCGATGAGCCCACCCTAGACGCGCTTCTTGATAGACCCGAGTGTGCCTGGATTGACCGCGCCTTAGAGCAGCGAGCGCAAACCTATGCGGTGGCGCACATCGTGCCAGACCATCTGGCCGAGGTAAGCGGCCTTAAGCTCGCCCTCATTCGCAAGACCGAGGCGGCCGTTAAAGAGCGCCTCACCAAAGAAATCACCTATTGGGACCATCGCGCCGAACAATTGAAGCTCCAGGAGCGGGCCGGCAAGCCCAATGCCCGCCTGAACTCCGGCGAGGCCCAAAAGCGCGCCGACGCCCTGCAGACCCGCCTGCAGAAGCGCCTCGCAGAGCTTGCCCTCGAGGCCCAACTCTCACCCCTGCCGCCAGTCGTTCTGGGGGGTCTTTTGGTGGTACCGCAAGGCCTCCTTCGGGCCATGGCCGGTCAGACGCCCGCTTTGGCCGCCGCACCTGCGGATACCCAGGCCTCGGCCGCCCGGGCGCGGGCGATTGTCATGGAGATCGAACGGGGCTTGGGCTTTATGCCGGCCGATCGTGAATTCGAGCGATTGGGTTACGATATCGAAAGCCGGGTCCCGGGCACCGGCAAACTGCGCTTTATCGAGGTAAAGGGCCGTATCGCGGGCGCCTCCACCGTAACCGTAACCCGCAATGAGATCCTCTATTCCCTGAATAAGCCCGAGGACTTCATTCTCGCTATCGTCGAGTTCACGGGCGAAGACACGCACCGTGTCCATTATCTGCGCCAACCGTTTCAGCGTGAGCCGGATTTTGGGGTGACGAGCGTGAATTACGACTTCAGCGAGTTGCTGGGCAGGGCACAGGCGCCCCATTGATTCTGCGTGTTGCCCGTTGATCGGGAATCGGAAAACAGGGGTTCGCAGAATCGTAAGGGGCGGCGCCCCCGCCTCAAGGCGTTAAGTGAGGGCGAGACACCGCCATACAACAGATTAATCTTGTGTATTTGCGGGTTATGCGTAAATATCGCATATAAATTTCGCATTGAGTGGACGTTCCGCCATGTTGATCGAGTTCAGCGTCACCAATTTCCGATCTATCCGCGAGCGTCAGACGCTGAGCCTGACGGCAAGCCCGGATGCGAAACACCTCCCGCAAAACGTCAGCACGGGTCCGCGGGAGGGTTTGCGGTTGCTGCGCTCAGCCGTCATCTATGGGCCCAACGCCGCCGGTAAGAGCAATCTCTTGCGGGCGGTAGAAACGGTGCGGCACCTCGTTCAGAATTCGGCCACCGGGGGCCAGGAAGGACTGCGCCTACCCGTGACGCCCTTTCTGCTTTCACCTGTGTCTGCGGCGCAGCCCTCGGAGTTCGAGATACTCTTCGTGGACAATGACGGGGTCCGCTATCACTATGGGTGCGCGGTCAGCGCCGAGCGTGTCCACAAGGAATGGCTGGTGGCGTCTCCCCGTGGGCGTTCCCAGCGGTGGTTTGAGCGCGTCTTTGTGCCCGCGAGCGCAACCTATGAGTGGTGGTTTGGCCCCCATTTCAAGGCGGAGCGGGCGGAGCGCAAGGTCTGGCAGGAGTTCACCCGCCCTAACGCCCTGTTTCTGTCGACGGCGATCCAGCTGAATAACGAACAGCTCAAACCCGCCTTCCTGTGGTTAACCCAAAAACTGATCGTGTTGCGCCCCGGTGCGGGCCAGGATCTGAACCCCTTTCTGAGTCTCCAGCTGCTTCGAAAAGACGGCGGGAAAGAGCGAATCATGCAGTTTATGCGTGCCGCCGACGTGGGTATCGACCGACTTGAGCTTTTGGAGGAAGATCTCCCGCCACCCCTCTCGACCGGACTCCCCGCAGTCGGACCCTTCGGCGTCGAGGTGCGGTTCAATATCCCGCCCGGTGTCTCCCCGCCCGCCCCTAAACGTCTGCGCGTGCTGGCGTGGCACAAGCACCCGGATTCCTCTGAAGAAGTGGCCATCGATATGGCCGACGAGTCCGACGGTACCCGGAAGTTGTTCGAATTCACGGGAGGGTGGTTGCGCGCCTTGGAGTCCGGGGCGACCCTCTTTGTCGATGAATTGGACCGCAGTCTGCATCCCCATATGACGCGTTTCCTGGTGGGCCTTTTCCAGGGCCGGGCCAACGAGAAAAACGCCCAGCTCATTTTTACCACCCACGACACGACCCTGCTTGACGCAGGTTTGCTGCGGCGCGACCAGATCTGGTTTGTGGAAAAGGATGCCGCGCGGTCCTCTCATTTCTACTCATTGCTCGATTATTCGCCCCGCAAGGAGGAAGCCCTGGAGCGCGGTTACCTAAAAGGACGCTATGGAGCGATCCCCTTGGTCGGCAATCTGGAGGCTTGAGGCGTGGCGCGGGCGCGAATTTCCCCCGTGCGAAACCCGCGGTCGTTCCGCCGCCGGCCTGGGTACAAGGCGCCTCGATCCATTACGCTTATCGTGCGTGAAGGCGAGACGGAACAAGAGTATTTCAAGGCTCTTCGGGTGCACTACGGGCTCACCACAGCCGAGATTGTCATAGCCGAGGACACGAAAGGGTCCGCCCCTATCAGCGTGGTCAACTATGCGGAAGAAAAAGCTCGGGAGCCTGGGGGTTATGATCGGATCTATTGTGTTTTTGACCGCGATCATCATGAGAGCTTTGAGCGGGCACGCGAGAAAATTCGCGACCTAGCCAGCCGGCAGAAGAGACCGCTGCCCATCAAGGAAGCGATTTCGATCCCCTGCTTTGAGGTCTGGATACTACTGCATCACGAACGAACGGACGCCCCATTCCCCGACTGCGACGCCGTTATCGGCCGCCTGCGTGCGATGATCGGGGGCTACAAGAAGGCGGATGCCGGGATAGTCCAAGGCCTTATGGGGCGAATCGATACAGCTATGGACAATACCCATTGGCTCGAAGGCCGCGCCGCCATGAACGACCATAACCCATATACCCTCAACGCTCATTTAAATGAACCCAGATGTGCTCAATGAACCGGACCCGGTGAGTGCGCGGCACTCTGTGGTGGGCAGGGCGTAACGGGACGGTGAGCAGGGGCTCGAAGACGGAGGGGGTCGAGG
>JAJZZU010000021.1 GCA_021797365.1 Pseudomonadota bacterium
GGGGGCACGGCACTCACGCCGTTCGGTCTGCAGGCCCTGTCGGCGTTCCGGCGGCTCGAGGGCGAGTACCAGCGTTTCCTCGAGGCCTTGCAGGGGCATGAGGATTTCGATCGCTTCTTTCAGCTGATGAGGAAATTCGACATGAAGACCAGCGCGCGCAACGAGTTTCTCGGTCGGGTCAAGGCGGTCAAGAAGGGGCCGATCAATGCCGAGGTGGTGCTCGATATCGGCAACGGCCTCGCCTTGGTGGCGATCATCACCAACGAGAGCGTAGACAACCTGGGATTGGCCCCGGGGGTCGAGGCCTATGCCCTCATCAAGGCCCCGTGGGTGATCGTGACCGCCGCCGACAGCCCGATCAGGACCAGCGCGCGCAATACCTTGTGCGGGGTGGTGACGCGTTGCCAAACGGGCGCGGTGAATGGCGAGGTGGTGATCGAATTGGAGAGTGGCAAGAGCATCGCCGCCATCATCACGAACGAGAGCATTGAAAGCCTTCAATTGAAGGAGGGGGTGCGTGCCTGTGCCCTGATCAAGGCCTCACACATCATCCTCGCGGTCAGCGCTTAAGGGATGCGGAACGTGGCATGACCGGCGCGCGCCGCGCGCCGTACGGGCCGCCGGTGATGGGAGATCACGGGGGCCGGTATTTCGCTTCAGTCGACGCGGGCGCCGCAGAGTGCCCCGGTGGATCGTTTTCTTGACAACAGGGGAGGCATCATGCGGTATCGTTTGGGTTTCATGGCCGGGGCGGCGTGTCTGGCCGTCGGCATCGCGCCGGCGCGCGCGGCGGGCACGGGTTTTCTCAGCGGCATGCGCGTAAGCGGCATGCTGCGCGCTTATGATTTCACGCGCTATTTCAGCGGTTCGCCGCCGAATCGGCGCGCGTTCGCGGTCGGTGGCGGTATCAATCTGCGCTCCGGGACGTTCCATCATGTCTCGGCGGACGCCACGTTTTATACCGCGCACTCCCTGGGCCTGAACCCGGCCAACCATGCCTATGTCGACGGCACGTTGGCGGGCTATGGGTCCATCGATACCTTCGGGCAGGCCTATCTTCAGTACCAGCGTGACGCGGTGCTGTTACGGGCCGGCGATCAGCTCATAAAGACCCCGTGGATCAATCCGGGTGATTCACGCATCGTGCCGGAAACCTATCAGGGCCTGCTCGCCGCCTTCCGGCCACTGCCCGGTCTCGTGGTCTCGGCCTTGCGTATCACGCGTTTCAAAAGCCGGACCTCCGACGGTTTCTCGTCGACCAATCTCTATAATGCCACCGCCAACCACAATATCGGCGGCATCGGCGGACTGCCCGGACGCACCGAGCCCGGGGCGGCGGCCCTGGGCGCGCGCTACCAGACCGCGGGCCTCAAGGTCGCGGCCTGGGGATACGAGTTCTATGATCTCGCCAAGATGGGATGGGCGGAAGGGTCCTATACCTTTGGCGGACCCGGCGGCCTACGGCCCCTGGTCGGTGCGCAACTCGTGCGCGAGACCGGCGCCGGCGGCGCCTACCTGGGGGCCGTGAACGCCAATGTCTACGGCGCCGTGGCCGGCGTACGTCGCCACCGCGATCTGCTGACGCTTGGCTACGATGTGGTACCCGCGCACCCCGGGACGTTTGCCAACGGTGATCTCGTGTCCCCTTATACGAGCGGTTATGCCACAGATCCCCTCTACACGACCTCCATCATTCAGAGCCTTGTCGATAATCGCACCTCGGGTCATGCGTGGAAGGTGAGCGCCACGGCGTTCCTTCTACACCACCGGTTGCGGGCGATACTAAGCTACGCGCGCTATATCAGTGCGCGCACGGCCTTGTATACCGCATCGCACACCAGCGAGACGAACATCGACCTTACCTATTTTCTGCAGGGTGCGCTCAAGGGTCTATCGGTCCGCGACCGTCTGGCGATCGCGGAGAATATGCCGGTTCTTCATCAGTTCATATATAACCGCGTGATGTTGCAATACCAATTCTAGGCCATGGCCTCACAGGGCATCTCACAAGGAGGGATGATGAGTCTCACGAGAAGGGCGTTTCTGCAGTCGGCGGCGGCAGGTATCGGTGCGCTTGCGGTGCCCATGTTGGGCGAGGCGCGCGTCAAGACCAATCTGCATGTGGCCTATGCCGGTTCCATGGGCGCGCTCATGCATGGTGGGGTGGCACCCGTCATGGTGCGCGAGTTTGCCACAAATATAGAAGGGCGGGCGGCGGGCGCGCTCGGTCTTGCGCATATGATCGTAGGCGGCGTCATTCACCCGGATGTGTTCATATCGATCACCCGTGGTCCGATGGATCTCGTGCTCGCCGCCGGCAAGGCGCGGGAGGCGTTGGCCATCGCCAGCACCGAGCTTGTGATCGCCTACAGCGCGCATAGCCGGTTCACGCCGGCCCTGCGCGAGGCGGACCGGGCCGGACACGTGGCGTGGTGGCGGATCCTGGAAGAGCCGGGCATGCGCTTTGCGCGCACCGATCCCCTGACCGACCCCCAGGGGCTCAACATCGTGTTCATGATGAAGCTTGCCGAGCGCTACTACCACCAGCCGGGGCTTGCGCGTCGTATTCTGGGGCCCATCATCAACCATCGTCAGATCTTTCCGGAGCCCGAGGTGATGGCGCGCCTCCAGGGCGGGCAGATCGATGCCAGCTCGGCCTACAAAACCCAGCCGGCGGCCATGGGCCTGCCCTACCTGTCCTTGCCGCCACAGATCAATCTCGGTGACGCCGCCTACGACAAGGTCTACGACACGGTGTCCTTGCGGCTTAAGGGCAAGGTCCACAGGCCTTCCCCGCTGGTCTTCTACGCGGCGGTCCTGAAGACGAGCCGGAACCGTGCGGCGGCCGGCCATTTCATCGAATGGCTGCGCACAAGCGCCGGCCAGGCGCTCTTGCGGCGCTACCATTACGATGGTCCGAAGGGCGCAGCACCCTTGCGCGCCTGATCTGTCCACCGACATCGCGCCTCTCTGCCGCCCTGGGGGCGCGGCGGAGAGGCGCATCCTCATGTCGGGGCGCAAGGTCGGATGGCATCGAACTCCCCGCGGCATCGCCGGTCTTTGGAAGCGGAGTCCGAGGAAAGGCCGCGCGGTCGGCGGTCACGGGCATACGTCAAGAAGACCAGTCGCGAGGATCACCTATGAAAGCAGTAGTGTTCGAAGGGGAAAGCCGGATGCGCGTCGCAGACGAAAGCAAGCCCGAGGCGATGGGTCCCAGGGATGCGATGTTGCGGGTTACGACCTCGGCGATCTGCGGCAGCGATCTGCACATGTACGAGGGGCGCACGGCACTGCCCGCGGGGCAGATGGTGGGCCATGAGATCATGGGCGTCATAGAGCGCGTGGGTGACGCGGTCGCGAGCATACGGCCCGGGGACCGGGTCGTGCTGCCGTTCAATATCTCCTGCGGTTACTGTTACAACTGTCACCGCGGTTACACCAATATGTGCCTCACCATGAATGATGAGAGCCCTCATGCCGCCTACGGCTACGCCGGAATGGGGCCATATCGGGGTGGTCAGGCCGAGTATGTGCTGGTGCCGAATGCGGACTTCAATTGTCTGAAGCTTCCGGGCCAGCCGTTCGATCAGTGGGAAGACGACTTCATCCTGCTTGCCGATGTGTTTCCGACGGGCTATTTCGGTGCGGAACTCGCGCATGTGGAACCGGGCAGGAGCGTGGCAATCTTCGGGGCCGGCCCGGTTGGGCTCATGGCCGCCTTGAGTTCGCGGATCAAGGGGGCGTCGGAGGTCTATGTCGTCGACTTCATCCCCGAGCGCCTGGAGAAGGTCAAGGAGTTGGGGGCCACCCCCATCGATGCCCGCAACGGGGATCCTGTCGAACAGATCCTCACCTTGCGCGCCAAGATGCCTGGTCTGCAAGGACGCCTGCGCCCCGGGGAAAAGGACAAGCTAAAGGGCGTGGATTGCGTCATCGACGCGGTCGGTTATCAGGCGCGTGACGACAAGGACTATGCGCACGAAAAGTCGACTCAGGTGCTGGACAATATGGTGCGGATCGTCAATCCTGCCGGCCATATCGGCATCGTGGGGGTGTATATCGCGCCTGATCCGGGGGCGCCGACGGATCAGGCGAAGCAGGGGGTGTTCGCGTTGCCCATGGCGGAGTTGTTCGACAAGGCCGCAAGCGTCGGCATGGGGCAGTGCCCGGTCAAGCGCTACAACGAGTACCTGCGCGATCTCATCATCACCGGGCATGCGCGGCCCGGCCGGATCGTAAGCCACCATATCCGGATCGATCAGGCGCCCGAGGCCTATAAGAAGTTCGACCAGAGGACGGACGGCTATACCAAGGTCCTGATTCAGTTCCCCGAGGCGCGTGCCGCGTAGGTCCCGCGGGTCATGGGCGGATGTAGGCCCAGCCCTCACGCTCGCGGCGCACGACCTCGGCGATGCCCGAGCGCACATAACGCACGAACGGCAGGACCGCGCCGGGCGCGAACCCGGCCCGGCGGATCGCCGCCCGGCAGGCGTCGATCGTGACCCCCGAGGCATGAAGCCTCGTCAGGTCGGGGGCCACGGGCGAGTCCTTGAGGAGTATGTGAATGGCCGGGCCGAGGACCACGATCTCGATGTCGTGGCCGTTTACGCCGGTGGCCTCGAGGTTATGGACATTGTGCATGGCCACTTTCCAGGAGGCGATCTGGGTCGTGCTGATCTGAAAGACCACGCCGGTGGTCGTCGCATGTCCTGGTACCGGACATGCCAGTAGCAGGACAAGGACGCCCGCCAGCGCGGGTTTATACATGGCGGCTACCAGTTGCCCTTGGCGCCAGCCCACAGGATGGAGTCGAGGTCGTCGCGGACACGCAGGGCCTGGGTGCGCAATTTGCCCTTCAGGTGCGCGCCATCAATGATCATGTTGAGGTTTAGCATCTCAAGCCATACACGACCGCCGGCCGCCACCATGGTGATCCGGCAGGGCAGATAGGCGGCAAACGCCGGGTCGGCATCGACCATGAGGTGGGCGATGGGCGGGCTGCAAAACTCATACACCGTGAGCACCCCGGACTTGATGCCCATGTTCTTCAGCTGTTTTGAAAGCTGCAGGTCGCCGACATATTTCATGTTGACCGTATCGGCCTCTATCTTCATGGCCTGCAGCGCGCTCTTCGGAGAGACGCCCTTGGCAAGCGGGACCTTGATGATGGTTTTATCGAGATCGATATGCGGTCCCTGGATCGCGTTCAGCGGGTTATGGGCGTAGCAGGTGCCAACGGTGCCGAGCGCGAAAGCGGCTCCGATGAGAAATCGGCGCATGACGGCGGTTCTCCTCATTATCAGTTATTGGGGTCATCCCTCAGCCCTACAGGATGGCGCCAAATTCCCGCGCTGACAACCCCGAGGCGCGCAAGATTGCGGAAATTTCCCCGGAATAATTTCGCCCTCCGATCCGTCTACCAGCCCGCCAGCGCCGGCCTCACAGCCCTCACGAGTTCGCGGAAACGCAGCTGGATCCGTTCGAGCGCGGCCTGCGTCGTGCCCTCGAAACGCAGCACGAGGATGGGTGTCGTGTTGGAGGCGCGGACGAGCCCGAAGCCGTCCGGGAAATCGACACGCAGTCCATCTATGGTCGTCACCTTGGCGTCGGGAAACCGCGCGGCTTGAATCAAGAGGTCCACGAGCGCGTGTGGGCTTTCCATGACCGGTAGCTGGATCTCGGGCGTATTGACCGTATTGGGCAGGGCGGCGAACACCTCGGCCGGAGGGGTCGGGCTCTTGGCAAGCAGCTCCAGGAGCCGTGCTCCGGCGTAGAGGCCGTCGTCGAAGCCGGTCCAGCGTTCCTTGAAGAAAATGTGGCCGCTCATCTCGCCGGCGAGCAGCACGTCCCCTTGCCGGATGCGGGCCTTGATGAACGAGTGCCCGGTCTTCCACATCAGCGGGCGGCCACCGGCCGCCCGTATGGCCGCGTCCACGGTCTGCGAGCATTTCACATCGTAGAGGATCTGGCCGCCCGGATGCCGCGACAGTACGTCGCGGGCGAACAGGATGAGCTGCCGGTCCGGCCAGATGATATCGCCGTTGGGTGCCACCACGGCAAGCCGGTCGCCGTCGCCGTCGAACGCCAGCCCGACATCGGCACCGTCTGCAATCACGCGTGCCTGGAGATCCTTCAGGTTCTCCGGCTGACTCGGGTCGGGGTGGTGGTTGGGGAACCGCCCGTCGATGTCGGCAAACAAGGGGGTCACCGCGCACCCGAGCGCACGAAACAGCGCCGGCGCAAGTTCTCCGGTGGCCCCATTGCCGCAGTCGAGGACAATCTTGAGGGGTCGTGCGAGGCGCACGTCTCCCGAGACGCGCTCGAGGTAGGCCTGGCGGATATCGGCGGTGCGGCTCGTGCCGCTACCCGTGTGCAGACGGTTTTCGACGAGCCGCTCGTAGAGGGCCTTGATCTGGGCGCCGGACAAGGTCTCCTCGTTAAGAAGGATCTTTAGGCCATTGTACTGGGGCGGATTATGGCTGCCGGTCAACATGACACCCGAGCCCGTGCCGAAGGCGAGTGTGGCAAAGTAGAGCAAGGGGGTTGGGACCAGCCCGATATTGATGACGTCGCAGCCGCTCGCCACGAGCCCCGCGCTCAAGGCCTCGAGCAGGCCGGGTCCGGAGAGCCGGCCGTCGCGCGCGATCACGATGTTCATGCATCCGCGATCGCGCGCCTCGCTGCCGATCGCCTGGCCGATGGCGCGCACGTGTCCGGATGTGAGTTCGACGTCGACGATGCCGCGGATGTCATACGACTTGAAGATCCCGGGCGGCGGAAGATCCGTGCGTTCGGCGCGTGGTGCAAGAGGCGTGGCGGTCATGGTGGGATATCTCCTGTAATGGCCGGGATGCTCAACGAACACCCGAGTGGCCGAACCCGGCGGCGCCGCGTTCGGTCGTTTCCGAAAACTGGTCGACGATACGAAAGTGCGCGGTGACGATCGGGACGATCAAAAGTTGGGCGATGCGGTCGCCTGGCACAATCGTGAACGATTCGGTGCCGCGGTTCCAGCATGATAATGTGATCTCGCCTTGATAGTCCGAGTCGATCAGGCCCACGGTGTTACCGAGGACGAGACCCTTGTGGCCCAGGCCCGAGCGCGGCAGGACAAGCGCGGCGAGCGTGCGGTCGGCGATATGGAGGGCAAGCCCGGCCGGCACCAGCCGGCAGTCCGAGGGCGCGAGCGTGAAGGGTTCTGACACGCAGGCGCGCAGGTCGACGGCGGCGGAACCGGCGGTGGCGTAGGCGGGCAGCGGGAACTCATTGCCGTATCGGGGATCGAGTATCTTCAGGTCGATGACAGGTGCGGTCATGGGGATGCGGTCCTAGGCAGGCGTTTTATGATCTCGCGCGCAAGCGCGCGGGCGATTTCGGTCTTGGGTGCGGCAGTCCACGCCGCGGCGTGATCCTTGTCGATCAGGATCACGCGATTATCATCCCCCGCAAAGCCCACGCCGGCCTCATCGATGGGGTTTGCGACGATAAGGTCGATCCCCTTGCGCGCGCGCTTGGCGCGCGCCTTGGTCTCCACATCGCCGGTCTCGGCGGCAAAACCCACGGTAAACGGCCGGGGTGTAAGCCCTGCCACCTCGGCCAGGATGTCCGGATTGCGCACCAGGGTGACCGTCAGTGTATGCGCGTCTTTTTTAAGCTTATCGGCAAGCACGGTCTGCGGGCGGTAGTCGGCGACCGCGGCGGCGGCCACGAACAGGTCCATTGTCCCGCGGCAGGCCCATACCGCGTCGCGCATCTGACAGGCGCTCGTCACCGGGATTAGATGCACCCCCGGAGGGGCCGGCAGCGCCGTGGGGCCCGAGATCAGGGTCACGGCGGCGCCATGATCGGCGAGCGCCGCGGCCAACGCATAACCCATCTTGCCGGAGCTGCGATTGGTGAATCCGCGCGCCGGATCAAGGGCCTCGTAGGTGGCGCCCGCGGTCACGACCGCGTTTATCCCGCGCAACGCGCCGGCCGCGCCCCACAGGCGCTCCAGCATCCCCAGGATCTCGCCGGGTTCGCTCATGCGCCCGGGACCGTTGTCCCCGCACGCCTGGGCGCCCTCGTCAGGGCCGACGAACCGTACGCCCCGTCCCGCGAGCAGCGCGCAGTTGGCGCGTGTCGCGGGGTTCATCCACATGATGCGGTTCATCGCCGGGGCCACGCAGAGCGGGGCCTCGGTGGCCAGACACATGGTGGTGAGGAGGTCGTCTGCGGCCCCGGCCGCGAGCCGGGATAGCACGTGTGCGGTGGCCGGCGCGATCACGATGGCATCGGCCCAGCGTGCCAGGTCGATATGGACCATGCCCGGCCCGCGGTGGTCTTCGACCACCTCGGCGCCGACCGCGGCCAGGGCCCCGGCGGCCACGAATTGCCGGGCGCTGCGTGACAACACGACGCGCACCACGGCCTCCGCCGTGCGCAGGCGGCGCACGAGCTCTGGGGTCTTGTAGGCGGCGACGCCGCCGGTAATACCCAATACCACACGGCGGCCCCGCAGCGGGGGCATGTCCTGCATGTCGTTTCCCAATCCTTTTCGTAGCCGGTGATTTCCCGGACAGCCTTTCTTGCGGCCTGCTGCTATCGTAGCGGCAAGGAGTCCTTATGACCATTTCCGGCTGGCCGGTAGACGAGCGTCCGCGCGAGCGGCTATTGCAACATGGCCCGGAGGCCCTGTCGGACGCCGAGCTATTGGCCATTGTCCTGAGAACCGGGGTGAGCGGCAAGACCGCCGTGGATCTCGCGCGTTCGCTATTGGCGCGTTTCGGGGGGTTGCGCGGCCTGCTTGCGGTCGAACAACGGCTGTTTTGCGAGGCGCCGGGCCTTGGGCCCGCCAAATACGCGGTGGTGCGGGCGGTCCTGGAGATGGGGCGGCGCCATCTCGGGGAGAGCCTGCGGCGCGAAACCGTCCTGTCGTCATCGCTTGTCACGCGCCGCTACCTGACCGCCGCCTTTCGCGACCGGCCGCGCGAGGCCTTTGCCTGCCTTTTTCTCGACGTGCGTCACCGCCTGCTCGTGGAGGAGATCCTGTTCGAGGGGACGATCGACGCGGCAGTCGTGTATCCGCGTGAGGTCGTGAAGCGCGCGCTTTTTCATAATGCCGCCGCCACCATCCTCGTGCACAACCATCCCTCCGGCCTTGCCGAGCCAAGCCTTGCCGACCGCGATCTCACCACCCGTCTGACCGAGGCATTGGCCCTGATCGGCGTGCGCGTCGTCGATCACCTCGTGATCGGCGACGGGCACATCGTTTCGTTCAAGGAGCGCGGATGGCTCTAGCCGCCTCGTCCTGACCGCGCATCGCCGGTCATAGGAGCGGCTCGTTCGGTGGCGGGGGTTCCGGGGGCCGGCCCGCGCCAAGCGCTTCTCCGAAGGCCTTGAGGCCGTCAAGCAGGGGGCCGAGCGCGCGCCAAAGGGCATCGTCCTGGAGGAGGCGATAGGCGCCGGTGATGCCCGGCGGTTCGCCGTTGCCGGTCTGCGGATGCTCAGTCTCGCGCTCCACGCTTTGCGTGGCGGCCGATACCGCGGCCACGAAGCGTGAAAAATCCTGCGGGGGCACCCGCCCCAGGGCCGACAGCAGCGTCACCATATTCCGCAGGGTGGTGCGCGAGGCCTCCGAATTCAGGCCGCGCGCCGTTATCAGGCCTGCGTGCGGCAGCGCCCCGGTGAGCGCCGTCAGAAAGCGCAGGATGCCGTGCCGTGACAGCGCCTCGATGAGATCAGCGAGTTCCTTTTCGGCGATGGCCTCTTGCGGGCGGACGTGCTGGTAATGGATGAGCGCGCTCATGATTGTACTCCGCCACGGTCGGCCACGGTCGTGGGAATGGGCCGGTACTCGCCGCGCTTCCATTTGCGCTCGACCTCGACCCCGGACTGGGGTGTGCGCGCCCCGAAACGCGGATTCGAGCGCGGGATGGGTGACGGGCCTTCGCGGCTTAGGATCGATAGCTTTACGGCAAGCTCCTTGAAGGCCGGTGTCGAGGTCACGCTGTCGGCATGGTTACCGGTCAAACGGTTGATGGGTTCGGTGAGCGAGAACTCGACGGTATAGAGCTCGCGGCCGGCCACTCGGGGGCTCACCAGTACGCCGGCCTCGACGCTGCCGCGGCGTGAGGTGAGCGTTACGCGCGCCCCGGTCTTGATGTCGAGTTCGTCCGCCAGCTCCTGCGAAATCTCCACATAGAATTGATTGACCTTGGACATGATCCCCGGAACGCGAGCGGTAAGATTACCTTCCTGGAAATGTTCGAGGACTCTCCCGTTGTTTAGCGTGAGATCATATTCGGCATCGGCGCGCTCGACCGGGGCATGCCAATGAACGGGGTAGAGCTGGGCCTTGCCATCCTTGGTATGAAAGTGCTTTGTGTACAAAAGCGTCTCGGAATGCCCTTGGGCATCGACCGGCCAGACCACGGACTTGTAACCTTCGAGTCGATCATAGGTGGCCCCGGCAAAAAGCGGCGCGACCTTGGTGGCCTCCGACATGATCTCCCGTGGTCCCGCATAATCCCAGCGGTGTCCGAAACGCTGCGCGAGCGCGCACAATATCTGCCAGTCCGGCCGGGCTTCCCCGAGCGGGTCAAGCGCCTGCGCGAAGTGCTGAATGCGCCGTTCGGTGTTCACGAACGTGCCTTCCTTCTCAAGGCTCGGACAGGCCGGCAGCACGACGTCTGCAAACTGCGCGGTGGTGGTCATGAAGATGTCCTGGACGACCAGGAAATCGAGCCGCTCCAGGGCCTCCTGGGTATGGCGCGTATTGGAGTCGACGACGGCCGTGTCTTCCCCGATGATATACATGGCGTGGAGCCCGCCCGAGTGCGCGGCATTGATCATGCTGTGGTTATTGAGTCCGGGTTTGGCCGGCAGTTCGACCCCCCACGCGCGCCCGACGCGCTCGCGGGCCTCCTTGTCCGAGACCTTGAGGTATCCGGGGAGCTTGTCGGACAAAGCCCCGAAGTCGCCGGCGCCCTGGACATTGTTGTGGCCGCGCAATGGGTAGGCCCCCGAGCCCTTTTTCCCGTAATTGCCGGTGACGAGAAGCAGGTTCGAGATGGCGGTGCTGGTGTCGCTGCCGGTGGTGCGTTGCGTGACTCCCATGGCCCACAGGGCGCATACCCCCGAGGCGCCGACGATCATGTCGGCGATGCGTACGAGATCCGTCTGCGAGAGCCCGGTTTCGGCCTCGGCATGGGCCAGCGTGAAGGGCGCAAGCGATGCCCGCAAGGCCTCCAGATTGTTCACGCGCTTGGCCAGAAAGGCGCGATCCTCGAGGCCGTTATCGAGGATGTAGCGCGTCACCGCGCACAGCCACACGAGGTCGGTCCCGGGTTTGGGACGCAAGAACAGCTGGGCGCGCTCGGCCATCTCGTGGTGCAGCAGGTCGACTACGATCATCTTGACTTCGCCACGCTTCAGGCGCCGCTTGATGCGCGTAGCCAGCACCGGATGGCTGTCTGTCGTATTCGTACCGATGAGCAGCAGAAGCTCGGCCTCGTCGATGTCGTCCATGGTGCCGGAGTCCCCGGCATAGCCCACCGTGCGCGTGAGGCCTTTGGTGGCCGGGCTTTGGCAATAACGGGATGTGCAGTCGATGTTGTTGGTGCCGATGATGGCGCGCGCGAACTTCTGGGTCAGGTAGACCTCCTCGTTCGAGCCCTTGCTGGTGGCGATGAATCCGATGGCGTCGGGGCCGTGGCTTGCGCGGATCGCACTGAACCGTTCATGCACGAGCCCCAAGGCCTCGTCCCAACCGGCCTCGCGGAACGACGAGCCCTCGCGAATCAGCGGCTTTACCAGGCGATCCTTGCTGTTGACGAAGTCCCAGGCGAATTTGCCCTTGACGCAGGTCGATATGCCGTTTGCCGGCCCCTGTTCGGGCTGGATCTTCAGTATGTGGCGCCCGCGGGTCGTGATGTCGAAGGAGCAGCCGACCCCACAGTAGGTACATACGGTCTTGGTGATCTTCTGTTCGGTGTGGCGCAGGCATTGGTCGATCTTTGAAATGGCGGTGATCGGGATGAAGCTTGTGGTCTGCTCCACACCCTTGACAAGCTCGATCATCTCGCGCTTCAAGGGTGCGGGCCAGGAGGTCAAGGGGCCGGCCTGTCCGAGCAGGGTGTTTTCCATAAGGGCGTTACATGGGCAGACGGTGACGCAGTGCCCGCAGGATACGCAGCTCGAATCGTTGATGGCCCGTCCCCCGTCCCATAGGACGCGCGGGTGTTCGAGCTCCCAGCCTATGGTCAGGGTCTCGTTCACCTGCACGTTCTGACAGGCCTCGACGCAGCGGCCGCACAATATGCACTGCAGGGGGTCGTAGGTATAGAAAGGGTTCGAGGTATCGGCGGTATAGGGTTTGGGTCGATAGGGGTAGCGCTGATGGCGCATGGCAAGCCTGTCCACGGCATCGTGGATCTCGCAGTCCCCGTTGTTGTTGTCGCATACCGAGCAGTAGAGTTCATGCTTTTCGAGTATCCGATCCATGCCTTCCCGGCGGGCCGCCTCGGAGGCGGCGTCCCGGGTACTGACCGTAAGGCCGTCGTCCGCGCGGATCGTGCATGCGCGCACCAGGGAGCCGTTGACCGTGACAAAACAGGTGTCGCAGGTCTTGATCGGCCCGAGGGCCGGGTTATAACAAAGGTGCGGGATATAGCAATCGGCGCGATTTAAGGCGTCGAGCAGGTTCTCGCCGACCGAACTCGCAATGTCCTTTTCATCGACATTTATGACACAAGGACGCAGATGGGGATCGGCGGACATGAGACCTCCTCACGGGGTTTGGGCGGGACGGACACGGGCCCGTCCCCTCGCATCGGTGCCACTCTAGTGGCGCGTGGCCCCGGTTGTTATCGGAAATAAGTGCGAGACAGGCCCTGCGGCCGATCTTCCGGGACGGGCTCGGCGGGCGCCCTGGGGATTGGCAGGAGCCGCGCACTATGGCAGAATCCGCGGATTCATCCGGGGGTTCCCATGTCCAAGGTATGCCAGGTCAGCGGCAAGCGGCCCATCAGCGGCAACAATGTGTCGCATGCCAACAACAAGACGCGTCGGCGGTTTCTACCCAATCTGCATTACCGCAGGTTGTGGGTCGAGAGCGAGAAGCGCTGGGTGCGGCTGCGTTTATCGCACCATGGGTTGCGGACCATAGACAAGAAGGGCATCGACGTCGTCCTGGCCGAGATGCGCGCCCGCGGCGAAGCGTTTTAGGAGACCGTCATGCGTGACAAGATCAAGCTCGTGTCGAGTGCCGATACCGGCCATTTTTACACGACCACGAAAAACAAACGGACGATGACCGAGAAGTTCGAGATCAAGAAATTCGATCCCATCGCCCGCAAGCACGTCCCCTACCGCGAGGCGAAGATCAAGTAGACCACGTTTTAAGGTCCGCGCGACCTTGGCGGCGTCCGGTGTGACGGGCCCGCGGGGTTGTCGCATGGTACCCCTCCCTCGAAACGCCCCTGTCCCCCTGCAAAATGGGGGCCGGGCGCTCTTGTCCTTGCGTCCCATGCCCGGTATATTACCGGCAACCCTCTGTTGAGGTCCATTGCTGCAGTTGGCGGCCGGGGCCGCCCGAGGTTGCCATGTACCCGCTTAGTCAACAAGTGTTGCGCACGGATGTTGCCGGCATGCCGCTCGAATGGATTGATTTCCGCGAGGCGGTGCGTATCTGTCATCTCGGGCAGGTGGCCTACACGTGCGGCAGCCTTTTGTACCGGGTTCACGGCGGCCATAATGCCGCCACCGGCCGGCGCAGCATCATCGAGGTCAACTCCATTCTCGCCACCTATGGGGAGAATGGCCAGCTGGCGCGTCAGCGTGACCATTACGTGCCGCCGCTCAGTAATCCGGCCCTGTTTGCGCGCGATGCCCGGTTGTGCCTTTATTGCGGCGAGCGGTTCTCGGTCCGCGATCTCTCGCGCGATCATGTGACGCCCTTAAGTCGCGGGGGTCACGATATCTGGAACAATGTCGTGACGGCCTGCAAGCGCTGCAACAATCACAAGGCCGGGCGGACGCCCGAGGAGGCTGGCATGGCCTTGCTGGCCGTTCCTTTCGTGCCGACGCATGCCGAATACATCTATCTGCAGGGCCGGCGCGTGCTCGCCGATCAGATGGCCTTCCTGAAGGCCCATTTCCCGCGCACAAGCCCCCTGCATGAGCGTCTGGCGCGCGGCCTGGAGGTCGGCGGCCACGCGGTCTGACTGACGCCCGCCCGGCGGCGGCGAGGCAGGTCCGTTAAGACCCGTCGCCGCGGGCCGCGCCCTCTCAGGCCGCGATGTGCGTCGCCGCGTAGCTGCGGATCGCGGTTGCGAAGTCGCGCAGGGCCTGTATCCCGGTCGCCTCCGCCTGGTGACACCATTCCTGCAGGGCCTCCAAGAGCTGCTCCTGGGTGCTCGCCGATCGGCGCCACACGTCTTGCAGGCGCTCCTTCATGGTGTAGACCGTCTGCAGGGTGCTGTTGGTCGCCAGAATCTCTTGCAGCTGACGGTATCCGGCCTCGCCGATGAGGGTCTTTTCCCGCACCATGAGGCGCCGCGCGCCCTTCAGGACCTTGGCGGTCTCGCGGTTGGCGGCCGCGGCCTTGCGGACCTCCTCTCCGTG
>JAJZZU010000363.1 GCA_021797365.1 Pseudomonadota bacterium
GGATGTGTGCAAGACTCAAGATCGACTCTCCGGGGCAACGCGCCCATAGCGAATGACAAGTTGGGGGGCAAAACGGCGCCGACGCGGGGATCGCCAGCGGCTGTGCGAGGCTAACCTCGACCGTGGCTGGAGTCAATGGGCGATCAGGCCGGCGGGGTCGCGACTGCCAAGCCCCTAGGCATGACATGGTCTTTGGGTGCTAGAATCGGTTCGACAGGATATCGCAGGGATGGCGGCCCAGAACACCGGGCGCTCCGCGCAACGTCGCTACCGGAGGACGCTTATGCTGGAAAAGATCTTGGCCGACATCATCAAAATCGGCCGCCTGACGGTTCGTTACCCGGACGGCCAGGTGGGGCGCTACGGCGAGGGATCACCGGAGGCCGAGTGGGTTATAAGGGACAAGTCGGCGATCCGTCGCCTGATCCGCAATCCCTGGCTTCAGATGGGCGAGACCTACATGGACGGGGCCTGGGACGCGCCAAGGGGCTTGGCGATGTTGCTCGAGGTACTCTTACGCAACGTCCCCAACGAACCCCCCTCCTCGCTTTTCACGAACCTTAGGCGCTATCTCGAACAAGGCAACGGCCGCCAGGCCAGCCGGCGCCACGTGGCCCACCATTACGATCTGGACGAGTCGCTGTTCCGGTTGTTTCTGGACCACGACATGCATTACTCATGCGCCTACTTCGCGAACCCGAATATAACCCTTGAGGAGGCCCAGGTCGCCAAGTGCGAGCTCATACGGCGCAAGCTCGAGCTCAAACCCGGCCAGCGCGTGCTTGATGTGGGGTGCGGCTGGGGCAGCCTCGCCCTCCACCTCGCCCGGGAGGCCGACGTCGATGTAACCGGCATCACGCTCTCAAAAGAACAGCACCGCGTGGCCACCGCCCGCGCCCGCGAGGCCGGACTCTCCGACCGCGTCCAATTCCGGCTCGAGGATTACCGTGAGCATCGGGGTCTCTACGACCGGGTCGTGAGCGTGGGGATGTTCGAGCATGTGGGCGCACCCCACTATGAGACCTTCTTTGCCAAGGTTCGCGAACGCCTGGCCCCTGGAGGGCTCACGCTCCTCCACCATATCGGCCAAAGCGGCCCACCCAGCCAGACCAACCCGTGGATCCGGCGGTATATCTTCCCGGGTGGCTACAATCCCGCGCTCTCCGAGGTCGTCCCCGCAATCGAGAAGGCCGGCCTCAAGGTCGCCGACATCGAGGTACTCAAATTTCATTACGGATATACCCTGCACGAATGGCAGAAGCGCTTTCAGGCCCGGCGGGACGAGGTCGTGCGACGCTGGGACGAACGATTTGCGCGCATGTGGGAATTCTACCTCGCCGCCTGCGAGGCCTCGTTTGCGATCGGCGACCTTGTGGTCTTCCACATCCAGATGGCCCGCTCGCTCGAGGGCTTACGCATGACCCGAGACGGCTGGTACGTCCCACGCGACCTGGATCAGGAGATCGCCGAAAGCGCCTGAAGACGGAGGGTCTACGGCGGCGGCCCGGGGCATTCTGGCGAGGACCACGGCCACTGGCGCGCCCTGTCAGGGAACCTCCTTGCGCATCTTGCGGTCAGCACCACAGTGGGGCCCCGGTCTCTTGCGAGCGCCTGGGGCGTGTGGTTTAGTAGGGTTTTCTTCTAGTGCAGTGGCCCGCATCGCCGGGCGGGCACTTTGCAGAACAACAAAGACATGCCAACGGAGCAGCGAGAACCATGGCCCGACACGCGCTTGAGCAGACCTACGATCAGCCAACTGTATTTCGTATGTCAGGCGCAGCAGTGCTGGCGATACGCCTCGTCCTCGGCTGGATCTATTGGGGCGGTGGGACGCGACGCTTCATATACGCCCCCCAAAAACTCGACCCCCACGCGCATAGCTGGATGGCCAACAAGCTACAGTCGGGCATGCCCGGGGCGGTGCTCGGACTCGGGCATGTCCTGAGCGCCATCCTCCACCACCCGACGCTTGTCTACGACCTGCTCGTATTGGTCAGCGCAGTCGAGCTCATAAGCGGCCTTGGGCTTATTCTCGGTATCATGACCCGCGCGAGCGTCATCCTAAGCCTCGCCCTGAGCGTCTCGCTCATGTTGGTGTTTGGATGGCAAGGCGCCACCTGCATCGACGAATGGACCATGGCGGCATCGACCTTCGCCATGGGCTGCACAATATTCGTCGCGGGTAGCGGCGTGTGGTCCGTCGATAGCTGGCTGTTGCGTCGCAATCCCAGCCTCGCGGATGCCGGATGGTTCCGTTGGCTGGGCAGTGCGCCATTCACGGCCCGCGAGACCGAGGGTCTGGGCAAGGGGCTTGCCATCATCGCCGCGCTCTTTATGCTCGTGTTCTACAACTACTACCGCGGCTCAATCTTCACCAAATTCCACGGCGGACCGGTAAGCCCGAGCAAACACCACATCAGCTTGAGCCACGCCACCCTGCGTAGGGATGGTCGCGTGAAGGTGCTCGCCTACCTGGACGGGGGGACACCGGCGGCCCCCTCGCACGTCGTCAAGGTGGTGGTCGAAGGGCCGAACGGGATCGTAGAGGTCTGGAAGGGCAAGGCCCTCGAAAGCGCGGTCAAGGGGCACATCAAGAACATCTACCGCTACAACAAGTTCGCGCCGGGACTCTTTGGTCTCAAGGCCAAGATGGGGGCCAAGGCCTGGATCACCCTGCACCCGACGAAGGTTGTGCATATCAAGGCCGGGCACTACACGGTGCTGTTCGAAAACATCAACGGCAAGACGTTCACGGCCAAGGCCGCGTTGTCCTGATGGAGATCGGTCGGCGGAGCGGGTGGCGGTTCCTTACCAGGCCTGCGTCAGAACCAGGGCGACCTGAGTGCCATGGAGGCCCGAGATAACATGATGATCGATGGCCGTCACAAAAACGCCCGCGCTGAAGCTGTGCCACGACTTGGTGAGGCCGACGCCATAGTCGTCATAGGACGCCACCGTGTCACCGCTAGTATGCCCAGCATGAAGCACGAGACCAAAGCCGCTACCCAGACGCGCGCGGTAACCGGCCTCGAGATAGGTATTGCCGTGCTGCCAGTCATGATAGATACCGGCCGACAGGGGCCCGAACCGCAGCCGCAGGAAGGTCTCTTCGAAATTGAGCGAACTCA
>JAJZZU010000022.1 GCA_021797365.1 Pseudomonadota bacterium
CCTCTGTCGTATCTTGCTAGCAAGATACGACAGAGGGGCCGACCGGCCATCCGTCGCCGACGCTTCCCGGCCCGAGCGCGGCAGACGACGGGCTGCTAGAGGCCCTGGGTCAATAACAGACCAGCGAGCAGGATCGCGACCGACAGCAGGCCTATGGCGCGCCCTACGAGGCGCGTAGCGCCCGGTTTGTGGGTACGCTCGGCGCGCGGGCCCAGTACCGCGTCATGCCAGACCGTGAGCGCCAGGACCAGCGCCACGAGGGCCGCCTTGATAGCGAGGGTCGTCCCGAAGGCGCTCATCCAAAAGCGCGCCTGGGCCAGGGTTCGCGGGCCGATGCCCTGCAGCAGGAGCAGCAAGGGGCCGGTCACGATCAGCGTGCCGAGCGCCACATAGGCGACCGGCCGGAACGCGCGGCCCACGGCCTCGGGGATGCCCGCCGAGGGCGCGGCGCGCGCCGCGGGCACGACCGCGAACACGAAAAACAAGACGCCGCCCACCCAGGTGGTGGCGGCCAACAGATGGAGAGCGATCAGCGCCAGAAACGCGGCCTCACGCACGCATACGTTCCATCAGATATTCGCGCAACACCACGGCGTTATTGTGCGTCTCATCATGCGCGGCATACACGAGCACTAGGGGGCCCGCATGGGCGGCCGCTATAAGCGCGTCGCTCGCCTCGGGGCAGGCGCGCAATTCGGCGAGATAGCGGCGGCGAAATTCCGCAAACCGTTCCGGCTCGTGGCCGAACCATTGGCGCAGGACCGAACTCGGGGCCGCATCCTTCGCCCAGCCGGCAAGCCCCGCGGCGGCCTTCGTAAGCCCACGCGGCCAGATGCGATCCACGAGCCACCGTGGGCCCTCGCCGGGCTCCGGCGATTCGTAGACGCGCCGGATGGTGATCGCCGGGGGGCGCTCGGCCTTCATGCCGCCTGCTGCGCGATCTTCAGGGCGTCTCCCAGGGACTGGAGGCCGACGGCGGTAAGCTTGCCATCCACGACCAGCGCCGGCACGGTCCGTACCCTAAGTTTCGCGACCAGCGCCCGGCCGGCGGGCTCGGCGATGTCCAGGACCTGATAATCGATCGGCTCGCGACGCGCCACCTCACTCCACACCTGCTCGGCCTGTGGGCATACCGGGCACCACTTTGATACCAGCAGTCGTACCTCCATCGTTCCACCTCCGCCTATAGCCTTGACGCCACTCTACGAGCGACAGTCTCCGCCGCTCCTTGACAGCCATCAAGGATGACGAGGCCCCGGTCATATGGTAATGATGGCGTCTTGCATGACAAGCGCCGAGGGGGCCGCCATGAACACTCGACTCATCGATGGCTTCACGCGCCATCACCGTACACTCGATCGCGCCTTCGAAGATGCGCGACAGGCAACCGGAGACGGCGATTTCGTGCGTGCGCGCGCGGCGTTTCAGGGGTTCCGCGATGCCATCGAACGCCATATGGGGGCCGAAGAGACGTGGCTGTTTCCGGCCTATGAGGCGCGATACGGCAATGACAATGCGCTGACCTCCATCCTGCGCAAGGGGCATCGCGACCTGCGCGGGTTCTTCGAGGAGATCGCCGAGGCCCTGGATGAGGGCGACGGCGACGAGGGCGCGGCGCTCATGGATACCGTGGGCCAGATCCTCCACCATCACGACGAAAAGGAGGAGCAGGAGTTCTATCCGGCGGTCGCCACGCTCGTGGATGACCCGACGCCGGCGCTCACGGCCCTGGAATCGTGACGCCCCGGCGGGCGGCCATGGCGCGCCCCAGGACGGTGATCTCGGAGGGCGCAAGCAACGCGCGGGCGCGCGGCAGGAGCATGGTGTTTTCGGCGGCCATGTGCGCGCGCATGAGGCTCACATAAGGCTCGATCGGCACATCGCCGGGGGCGGTCGG
Source organism: Pseudomonadota bacterium (assembly GCA_021797365.1). Next base: position 1,898 of record JAJZZU010000022.1, read on the forward strand.
CAGCGCCTGCAGCACCAGCTCGAGCGGCGCGTAGGCCTGCTCCAGGACGCGGTGTTCGCTCATGAGGCGCGCCATGAGTGCGGTCACGGCCGGATCGCCGTGATGCGCAAGAAGCGGCGCCAGGTCGCGCTCCTCGTCTTCATGGTGCCAGCGCCCGGCCTGCGCGAAATAATGATGCACGCGCCCGGCTGCCACCCGCGCCTCGCTATCCCCGCCATGGACGCGCACATGGGCGGCAAGGCGCACGAGCGTCGCGCAATGACCCTCTATGCGTTCGTGACAGGCGGCCAACAATCCCAAGGGGTCGTCGAAACTCGGGCCACCGCACTCACCCTTCTCACCAATACGCACGATTCACCCCCTATGCCGCGACGACCCGCAGACGATAACAGCAGCTGCGTGCGCCGTCACGGCTCGGCGCAGCGCATGCACTGGACATCGTAGCGATCCAGCCACAGGCGCAAGGCCTCCATCGCCTTGGGCCCGGTCACGAGATCCGTAAAGGCATCCGCCGGCACCACCGGCCGCACCTTGGCAAGCCACGCATCGGTGTAGGGCCCGATATTGACGAGGTGCGGGGTCTCCAGGACCGCGGCATTGACCGCCTCGACGGTGCCCTCGAAGGGGCACGGCACGCCGCCCGCCCATTTGCCGCTTTCGAGGGTGGCTACATGGCGTCCCTTGTTCAGATGCGTACCGACCTTCTTGATGCGGATCTTCTGAACGCGCCCGGCCATGGTCTGGGCGGCATCGGTGATGCCAAGGACGATGAGGCCGTTGTCATCGGGGCGCGCCCACACATAATCGAGATCGTAGAATAGATCATCCGGCAACTCACATCCGCGGTATTCCGTCATCCTCTACACTCCTTGGCCCGAGTCTAAATATCGAAGCGCCTCACGAGCCTTGACGGCCATCAAGAACCGCTGCCAGGCCCGGCCTGATCCCGCCATCGGACGAGCCGCGCGCGATCGGCGATATGGATGTCGTTGCCTGCGACCGAGATGAGCCCAAGATCCCGCAAGGTCGCGAGCACGCGCGAGAAGGTCTCGGGCTTGACGCCGAGCCGCGAGGCCACGACGTTCTTGTGGACCTGGATATGGATGTCGGCGGCATGGGCATCGACCGGACATTGGTCGAGCAGGTAGCCCGCCACGCGCTGGCCGGCGGTCTCGAGCGTCAGGGCCTGAACATCATTGATGAGCTGGTGCAGACGCATGCTGATGCTGGCCAGCATGCGCAACGCGATCTCGCCGTTGGCCTTCAGGACACGCACGAAGTCGTCGGTCGGTATCTCCACGAGCGCGGCGTCCGAAAGGGCGGCGGCGTATACCGGATAATGGCCGCCCAGGAACACCACGGCCTCGCCGAAGGTCTGGCCGGCCATGAGGATCTCGATCACCTTCTCATCACCCTGCGGCGACAGACGATAGAGCCGCACCGAGCCTTCCACGATGAAATAGAAGGCGCAGGCCTTGTCGCCCTCGGCGAACAACATCTCATGGGCCTTGAGCGACCGACGCCGGGCATGGGCCAACAGGCGCTCGAGTTCCTCCGGGAACAGCCCGGAAAAGAGCGGCGCCTTGTGAACCGCCTTCAGATCCTGATCCATCCTCCCCCTCTCCTGTTAGAATAGGCGCGTTTCGCGTCAGGCGCCCCAGGAAACCTCGTGCAGCTCTTTGAACCCCTCGACAATAGCGCCCTGTTGCCCATCGCCTATTTCCATGCCCTGGCGCGCCTGGGCGCGGAAGGATTGATCCTGATCGAGCCCGCGCAGTCGTTCGTGAGCCTGGGGACATTCGATGACGCCGCCACCACCGTCGACCGCGACTATTGCCGGGATCATGGCATCCCGGTCATGCGCCGCGAGACGGGCGGGGGCATGGTGCTCCTCGGTCCCGGCCAGATATTCTACACCCTGGTCCTGAAACGGCCCCACGCCCTCGTACCCAGTCGCGTCGAGGAGGCCTACCGGTACCTCTCGCAGGCCCCGATCGCGGTCTATCGCCGTTTCGGCGTGGCCACGAGGCTGCGTCCGATCAATGATATTGTCACGCAAACGGGACGCAAAATCGGCGGACAGGGGGCGGGGGACATAGACGGCCACTTCTGCTTCGTAGGCAGCATCCTCATCGATTTCGACATCGATCTCATGCAGCACATCGTGCAACTCCCGGATGAAGGCCTGCGCCCGGCCCTGAAGGCGGCCCTCGAAGAGGGGCTCACCTCGCTCCATACCGAGACGGGGTCACGACCGTCGGCCCAAGCGGTGAAGGCCGCCCTCGCCGAGGCCTTCGCGCCGCTCGTGGGCGGCCTTACACCGCGACCGGTCTCGGCATGTCTTGTGGCCAAGGCCCGCGAGGTGGCCCGAGAACTCAGCTCCGCCGACGTCATCGACGACGGCGAAACGCGGCCGCGGTCGCTTTTCAAGGTCCGCGAGGGCCTGTACCTTTGTCAGCGCGCCATCGCCACACCGGGCGGACCGCTCACCGTGTCACTCGCCATCCGTGATCAACGCATAGCGGCGGCGCGGCTCTATGCGGCACCTGCCGGGGCCACTGGCCTCGATCTGTCGGCGCTCATCGGCCGATCCTTTGACGAGGAGACCCTGGGCCTGGCCCTGCCCGACATCTCCGCGCTCGGCATCGACCGCGAAGACTTCATTGCCGCCCTGCTCTCGCCCGGCCGCTAGCCCACAAACCGCCGCGCATTACGGAAGATCTCGAACCACGGACCATACTCGCCCCAGTCCGGCGGGTGCCAGGAGTTGGTCACCGTGCGGATCACGCGCTCCGGATGCGGCATGAGCACGGTAAAACGGCCATCCGGGGTGGTGAGGCCGGTGATGCCGCCGGTCGAGCCGTTGGGGTTGCGGGGATAGACCTCCGTCGGGCGCCCGTAGTGATCCACGTAACGCGCCGTCACGAGCCGGTCGTGCTCCAGCCGGGCACGGGCCTCTTGCGTCACCGCCACCCGCCCCTCGCCATGGGCGACGGGCGCCGGCAGGCGCGCGCCCGCCATGCCCGCCAGGAGGATCGAGGGATTGTCCGGGATCTCCACCAATACCGTGCGCGCCTCGAACTGTTCCGAGCGATTGCGCTCGAACCGCGGCCAGGAATCGGCCCCCGGGATCAACGGCCGCAGATGGGCCATCATCTGGCAGCCGTTGCAGACCCCCAGGGCGAAGGTCTCGGGGCGCGCAAAGAACGCCGCGAACTGCGCACGCAGCGACTCATGGAATAGGATCGACTTGGCCCACCCCCCGCCCGCCCCAAGGACGTCGCCAAACGAGAATCCGCCGCACGCGGCAAAGCCCGCAAAACCGGCCAGCGCCTCGCGTCCCGCCAAGAGATCGCTCATGGTGACGTCCACGGCCTCGAAACCCGCGGCCATGAAGCCCGCCGCCATCTCGCGATGCCCGTTGACCCCCTGCTCGCGCAGGATGGCGACGCGCGGCTTGGTCAAGAGCAGGTGCGGGGCAAGCGGGCTTGCGACATCGAAGGGCACATGCGCGGTAAGGCCGGGATCGGCCGGATCGGCGAGCAGGGCATAGGATTCGGCAGCGCTCTGCGGCTCGTCGCGCAAGGCCTGCATGCGGAACGACGTCTCCGCCCACAGGCGCTCATAGGCCATACGGTCACCCTCAAGGAACACGCGCCCGCAATAACGTATGACGATGTCGCGTCCCGGGCGTACGGTCCCTATGCGCTTCGTATAGCGCAGCAGGCCCTTCTTCTTCAGGGCCCCCAGAATGCCGTCGCGCGAGGCGCTCGGCACCTGCAAGACCGCCCCTAATTCCTCATTGAACAAGGCCGCGATCGGGTCCAAACCAAGGCCCGTGATATCGATGTCCAGGCCGCACTTTCCGGCGAACGCCATCTCGCACAGGGTGACGAACAGGCCGCCATCGGAACGATCATGATAACTCAACAGGAGACCAAGCTCGTTCAAGGCCTGCACAACCCCGAAAAAGAGCTTCAAGAGCCTTGGGTCATCCACATCGGGAGGGCGCCCGCCCTCAACCCCGTAGACCTGCGCCAAGGCCGAGCCGCCCAGCCGATCCTTGCCATGACCAAAGTCCACCAGCAGCAGATCGGTCTCGATGTCGCTCACACATACCGGGGTCAGGGTCTTGCGCACATCCATGACCGGGGCGAGCGCGGTGGCCACCAAAGATACCGGCGCCTGGACCTCGCACGACCGGCCCGCTACCGTCCATTGCGCGCGCATCGAAAGCGAGTCCTTACCTACCGGTATCGCGATACCAAGGGCCGGACACAACTGCAGGCCCACGGCCTCGACGGCCCGGTAGAGCGCGGCGTCCTCGCCCTCGCCTCCGGCATTGGCCATCCAGTTGGCAGACAGCTTGACGTCGGGCAGGCGGCGGATGCGCGCCGCCGCCAGGTTCGTGAGCGCCTCGCCTATCGCCATGCGCGCCGAGGCCGCCGCATCGATGACCGCGATCGGCGCGCGCTCGCCTATGGCCAGGGCCTCGCCGGTGATATCGTGATAACCGGTCGCCGTCACCCCGACATCGGCGACTGGCACCTGCCAGGGGCCCACCGTCTGATCGCGACACACAAGCCCGGAGATACTGCGATCACCGATCGTGATCAGAAACTCTTTGCTTGCCACCCCCGGCAGCGTCAGCACACGCGCGATGGCGTCATGGAGGTCGAGCGAACGCGTGGCAAGCAGCCGCGCCGGGCGGCGGACCGATCGCGCCTCACGATGCATGCGCGGCGGATCGCGCAGAAACAGCGCCAGCGGGAGATCGACCGGATCGGGGGCCCCGCGATCGGCAAAATAGGCGTCGCGCACCCTGAGCCTCGGCTCCTCGGTCACCCGCCCGACGACCGCAACCGGGCACCGCTCGCGCGCGCATAAGGCCATGAAGTCCGCCAACGCCCCCTCGCGAACCGCAAGCACATAGCGCTCCTGGGCCTCGTTGCACCAGATCTGCATGGGCGACATCTGGGGCTGGCCGTTGGGGATCGCGCGCAGATCGATGTCGGCCCCGCGGCCGGCGCCGTGCACGAGTTCCGGCAGCGCATTGGACAATCCCCCGGCGCCCACGTCGTGGATCGAGAGGATGGGGGTATCTGCGCCCAGCGCTATGCACGCCTCGATGACCTCCTGGGCACGCCGTTGCATCTCGGCGTTGCCACGCTGCACGGATGCGAAATCCCGCTCCTGCTGCGCGCCGCCGGAGGCGGCGCTCGAGGCCGCACCACCGCCGAGACCGATCAAGAGTGCAGGCCCACCCAGCACCAAAAGCGGGGTGCCGGATGGCAGATCCCGTTTGCTCACATGCATGGGGCGCACCGATCCCGCGCCGCCGGCCAGCATGATGGGCTTGCGGTAACCATAGACCGTCCCCCCGCTGTCAAGCTCGAAGGACCGGAAATACCCGAGGATGGCCGGGCGCCCGAATTCATTATTGAAGGCCGCCGCGCCCACCGGCGCCTCGAGCATGATATCGAGGGCGCTCGCCAGATGATGGGGCGCACCGCGCTCGACCTCCCAGGGTCGGGGGGCATCGGGCAGGCGCAGATCGGCTACCGAATAACCCACAAGGCCGGCCTTGGGGTGGCCCCCGAGACCGGTCGCGCCCTCATCACGAATCTCGCCACCGGCGCCAGTCGCGGCCCCCGGATGGGGCGAGATCGCCGTCGGGTGATTGTGAGTCTCGACCTTGAGCAGAATGGGGACCGGCTCCTGCCCCGCGGTATAACACCGCGTCCGCTCGTCGACGAACAGGCGCGAACCCAGGATTGCGCCCTCGACGATGGCGGCGTTGTCGGCGTAGGCGCTGAGGAGCCCACCGGGGCTCGCCTTGGCGGTCTCGCGAATCATCGCAAACAACGTATGTTCGCAAGGCCTGCCGTCGATCACGAAGTCGGCGTTGAAGATCTTGTGTCGGCAGTGCTCGGAGTTTGCCTGGGCAAACATCATGAGCTCGGTATCGGTGGGGTTGCGACCAAGCCTCGTGAAGGCGGCCAGGAGATAGCCCCGCTCCTCCTCGGAGAGCGCAAGGCCCAGGGTCCGATCGGCACGCATCAGGGCGTCGTCCCCTTCGCCCAGGATATCGATCGCGCATCCGCACGCGGGCGCGCGGCTCGACCACAAAGGGGCGTCGTCGTCGGGATCGGCGAGCACCGATTCGGTCATGCGATCATGAATGAGTGATGCGATCCGGTCGCACTCGTCGGCCGTCAACACCCGTTCCGCCATCACCCGCCAGACGACCCCGCGCTCCAGACGCGTTACCGCCTCGAGCCCGCAACGTCGCGCGATGTCCGTGGCCTTGCTCGACCACTCCGAGATCGTCCCGAACCGCGGGACCACCACAAAGGTGCGCGCGTCCGAGGATATCGGCGGCGGCGGCGCACCGTAGTCCAGGAGTGCGGCGAGCACGAGCTCCTCGTCGCTCGAGAGCGCGCGGCCAAGACACACGAAGTGTCGATAGCGGGCCGACAGCCCGGTCACCGGCGCGACCTGCGCCAGGCGCCGAAGCAACCGCTCGGCACGGAACGCTGCCACGGCCCCAGGACCGTCAAGCCTTATGGTGAGATCTGCCATGCACGCCCGTTCCGCGCCCCTGAATTATCCCCGATGTCCGCCTGCGGGTTCCTGTCCCGACCCGCCCCACCGCCCCGATCAGTCGGTAGGCGGTTGCGCGGGGGCCGGCGTAAGCGGCCCCCCGGGCGGCTGCGCCTCGTGGCCATCACCGGGCGCGCGCCGCACGGTGGTCGTCGAAAGCGCGCTATCGTGGATCGCGTAGCGACTATGATTCGGAGGCGCGGACATCCCCGCCGGGATTTTCAGAGGGGGCACCGGTGGGGGTACTACATAAGCGGGCACATGGCACCCGCCCCCCGCAGAGGCGCATCCCGAGAGACCTGCGCCCACCAATACGACTACCCCCAACCATCCATACCTCATAACGTGATCCCCGCCTGCTGTAAAGCGTCTCGAACGGCCGCCCGCCTGGGCTCGGACAATGGCGTCAATGGGAGCCGCAGATGCGGACCGATAAGGCCCATGGCATGCAGCGCCCATTTCACCGGAATCGGATTCGACTCCACGAACAAGGCCCGATGGAGCCCCGCAAGGGCCTCGTCCCGGCGTTGCGCCTCCTCGTAGTCGCCGGCGAACACCGCCTCCCAGACCTCTCTCATGGTACGCGGCGCGACATTGGCGGTCACCGAGATCACCCCCTGGGCGCCCACGCGCGCGAGCGCCACGCCGGTGGCATCATCGCCGCCATAAAGGGCGAAATCCGGGCGACAGCCGGCACGGATGGCGCGCGCGCGATCCACATTGCCGGTGGCCTCCTTGATCCCAACTATGCCTGGCACCTCGGCCAGTCGCGTCACGGTCTCGGGCAGCAGATCGCAGGCCGTGCGACTTGGCACGTTATACAGGATCACCGGCAGATCGACGGCGCGCGCGATCGCCTCGAAATGCTGAAAGAGCCCCTCCTGGGTCGGCTTGTTGTAGTAGGGGGTCACAACCAGACAGGCGCTGGCGCCCGCCTCGGCCGCCGCGCGGCTCAACGCGATAGCCTCGGACGTCGCGTTGGCGCCGGTCCCGGCAACCACCGGGATGCGGCCGGATAACGTCCGTACCACATGGGTGATGACCGCCACGTGCTCGTCGACATCCAGGGTCGAGGCCTCGCCGGTGGTACCGACCGCCACGATGCCGTGCGTCCCGGCCTCGAGATGGAAATCGAGGAGCCGGTCAAGGGCTGCAAAATCGACCGCGCCATCATCACGCATAGGCGTCACGATGGCGACAAGGCTACCGCGCAACATAAATCCGACCTGAATTAAAAGCGCGATACTACTTGCCCGACCGTTGGCAAGCAAGGGAAGGGCTGCGCGCCCAGCCATTGCCAACGTGAGGCCATGAAGCCCGGAACATCCGGTGGCGCTGGGAATTCCCGTATGGGAATCCGGGCCACCTGTCAGACAACTCCCCGCGACAGGCGCTCGCGGATAGTCATGATCCGTGCCCCATCGAGAACGGCTGAGCGCTCCGGGTCCCATGGCGTCACGGTGGGAATGTCGGCGCCCGCCTCGCGCCTTTGCGGGCGCGCGCCGCAGGGGCCGAGCTAGGGCGCTAGAACCTTTTGCACGATCGTGCGCAATTCCTCATTGCGATAGGGCTTCGAGACCGCTTCACAGAATCCGTAGTGGCGGTAATTGGCCATGATCGGGTCGTTCGAGTAACCACTCGAAACAATGGCCCGGGCCTTGGGATCGAACTCCAGAAGCTTGCGCACGGCCTCCCGCCCCCCCATACCGCCGGGGATCACGAGGTCCATGATGACGACATGATAGGGGCGGCCCTCCTCGATGGCGTGCTTATAGGCGGCCAAGGCCTCCGCCCCATCCTTTGCATAGCCGACTTCATAGCCGAAATGCGTAAACAGCCGGCCCAGGACGTCGCGGATGAAGCTTTCGTCATCCATGATCAGGATGCGTCCATGTCCGCGACGCACGCGCCCAACCGGGTCGACCAGCGATGGCAGTCTCATGTCGGACGCCGGCAGCAGGATGCGGAATGCCGCCCCCTGGCCGGGCTCCGACTCCACGGTGATGATGCCGTTATGTTTGCGGACAATGGAGTAGCTGGTCGCAAGTCCGAGCCCGCTGCCCTTCAGCTTGGTGGTGAAATAGGGATCGAAAATACGCGCCTGATTCTCCTTAGTGATCCCCACACCCTCATCGCGGCACACGACCTCGGCGTAGCGCCCGGGCGCAAGCCCGTATCCGTCACAGGCCACGCGCCGCACCTCGTCGATCGACACCCATACCCGCCCGCCCTCCGGCATGGCCTGCTGGGCGTTCAAGACGAGATTGTGCACGACCTGGCGGATCTGCCCTTCGTCGGCCTCGACTATGATGTGCGCGTTCACCGACACCTCACACAGGATATTCGAGCCGCGCGAGGCGAACTCCGCGGAATCGCGCACCACGGAGCCGATCTCGATCGGCCTCTTGACCGGCGCGCCCCCTTTGGAGAAGGTGAGGAGCTGCTGCGTCAGATCCTTGGCCCATAACGCCGCGCGCTCCGCCTCTTCCAGGCGGTCGAAGACCTGTTCTCCCGCGGAGGTATAAAGCTTGGCAAGCGATATATTGCCCATGATGGCGGTAAGAATGTTGTTGAAATCATGAGCGATGGCCCCCGCCAAAAGGCCCACGGACTCGAGCTTACTGGCCTTCTGGCGCTCCTCCTCGAGGCGCTGCGCATCAGTCACGTCCCGAAACACCACGGCTGTACCCTGCACCTGACCATTGGCGTCGCGAATCGGCGCGATACCGGTGGCCACCGCCCATTCGCGCCGGTCGCGCCCGATCAGGACCGCCTGGTGATCCGGTCCGCCACCCGTGGCGGCCGCGCCGTCCATGTTCACGGCCTCCCGAACATACGGCACCTCGCGCACCACGAAGACCTCCGCCAACGGTCGACCTGCGGCCTCCTCCTGCGTCCAGCCGGTGAGCTGTTCGGCGGCGCGATTCAACAGCACCACGCGGCCGGCGGTATCGGTCGTGATGACGCCATCACCTATGGACCGCAAGGTGACCGAAAGCCGCTCCTTTTCCGCCGCCAAGGCCTCCGCCACGCGCCTTTGATCGTCGATATCCGTCGCTACGCCAAGCCAAGCGCGCACCCGCCCGCGCGCATCGTGTTCCGGCTGAATGTGCACGAGGTGCCAACGAAAGCCCCCGTCCCGACCGCGTCGCAGGCGCACCTCCACGGACAGCTCGGCGCCGGCCAGCAGGGCCTCTCGCCACGCGCCCTTCTTGCCGTCGAGGTCCTCATGATGCACGACTTCCTCGAGAATAAGCCCTGCTATACGCTCGCCATCGAGTTGAAAGTAGCTAAGCGTCCGCTGATTCACATACTCGAAGCGCAGATCACGGGTTACGATCCACACGAGCTGCGGAACGAGGTCCGCCAGATTCTGGTAACGGCGCTCACCGCGCCTCTGGACCTCGGCCACCTGTCGCGCGCGTTCACGTCGTTCGCTCTCCTGGATGAGGCGCGCCTGCGCCTTGATCTGCCGGTTTTTGCGGAACAACTCGACGAATACCGCGACCTTTGAGCGCAGAATATCGATATCAAATGGCTTGAACAGGTAATCGACGGCACCGAGCGTATAGCCCTTGTAGACGTACTGATCCTCTTTGTTGATCGCGGTCACGAATATGATCGGAATGGAACGGGACTTGCGCCGCTTACGTATGAGACTTGCGGTCTCGAACCCATCTAGGCCCGGCATCTGGACATCCAGAAGGATCACCGCGAATTCCGCGCGCAGCACCTCCTTCAAGGCCTGCTCTCCCGATAGCGCCGTAATCACCTCGCAATCCGGGTCGTCGAGCGTCTCCGATAGCGCCGTCAGGTTTTCCGGGCGATCGTCGACGACCAGGATCTTGATCTTTTCGTCCCCGTCCACGACTCCCCCTTACGACACCGCCTCAGCGGCCCGGGTCTTCAACCAGCGCTTGACCATATGCAGAAGCGCCGTCGTGTCGACAGGTTTTGTTATATAGTCGGAAAGGCCTGCTTCGAGCGACTTTTCCCGGTCGCCCTTCATAGCCTTGGCGGTGAGCGCTATGATGGGAAGACCCTTGTACCGCTCTAGGCGCCGTATCGCCTGCGTGGTCTCGTAACCGTCCATGTCGGGCATCATGATATCCATGAGCACGACGTCAATATCATCGTTTTCCTCGAGTATCTCGATGGCGGCGCCACCGCTCTCTGCAAACAGCACATTCAGCTTGTGATTTTCAAGGACACTGGAGATCGCGAATATGTTGCGCACGTCATCGTCGACCACCAAAACCTTCTGTCCCGAAAACATGATGGCGTCGTTGCTCTCGAAGTCGCCTTCAGACTCCATGTCGACGGCGTCACCAAGCGTCGCCACCTGCCCTTGACTGCCCTCGTCTTCGATCTCCTGCCCCACATAGATCTGGGGCATATAGAGCGTAAACTCGCTGCCCTCACCCTCGATACTGCGTAGATGGATCTCGCCCCCTAGAAGCCGCGAGATCTCACGGCTTATGGTAAGACCAAGCCCCGTGCCTCCATACTTGCGACTGGTGGTGGCATCGACCTGCTGAAAGGCCTCAAAAATGAGCCGCTGCTTGTTATCGGCGATGCCTATGCCGGTATCGCGAACCGTGAACGCCACCACCACCGCCGACTCGCGCAATGCTTCGGCCTGAAACACCGTCCGGCTGCCATGGTAGCGGCACGCCTCGAGCGTGATAGCGCCCTTTTCAGTGAACTTGAAGGCATTCGACAGGAGATTTTTCAGGACTTGCTGTAAGCGCTGACCGTCGGTAAAAAGCGATTCCGGCAGGTCGTCTGCGGTCTTTATGGCAAAGACGATATCCTTCTGCTGGGAAATCGCCCGGAAATCGCGCACCACATAATCTATGAGATCCGTCACCTTGGTGTCGCTCGCGACTATGCCCATCTTGCCGGCCTCGACCTTCGATAGATCGAGAATCTCGTTTATGAGGTTCAGAAGATCCCGCCCGGACGCATAAATGGTATTCGCGAACTGAACCTGCTTGCTGTTTAGGTTCGACTCGCGATTCTCGGCAAGAAGCTTGGCCATGATAAGGAGACTGTTCAAGGGCGTACGCAGCTCATGCGACATGTTGGCCAGGAACTCGGATTTGTATTTCGAGATCATGGCCAACTGCTCGGCCTTCTCCTCAAGGGATAGGCTTGCCATCTCGACTTCCTGGTTCTTGATCTCGAGCAGCGTCGCCTTCTCTTCGAGCTCCTTGGCCTGGGCCTCGAGCTCCCCGTTGGAGTTCTGGAGCTCCTGGAGAAGCTCCTCCGTACGCATGGACGCACCTATGATGTTAAGCACGACACCCACGCTCACCATGAGCTGATCGAGGAACACGCGATGGATGGAATTGAATGACTGGAAGGAGGCAAGCTCTATGACGGCGAGCACATCGCCCTCGAACAACACCGGGAGCACTAAAATGTTGGCCGGACCGGCGTAGCCAAGGCCCGAGGCGATGCGAATATAGTCGTCCGGCACCGTGCCAAGACTGATCGGCTTTTTTTCGAGGGCACACTGGCCGACGATACCCTCGCCAAATTCAAAGCTCGTCGGCACCGTCGCGCTTTTGTTGTATGCGTAGGAGGCAATGAGGTCCAGGCGGTTTTCCTCGACATTGACGGTATAAAAGGCGCCATGCTGCGCCGATACCAAGGGCGTGAGTTCGCTCATGATCAGCCGCGAGACCGCCGACAGGTTCTTCTGGCCCTGCATCATAGCCGAGAAACGCGCAAGATTGGTCTTAAGCCAATCTTGTTCCATGTTTTTCTCGGTAGTCTCCTTTAGGTTCTTGATCATCTGGTTGATGTTGTCTTTGAGCGCAAGGACCTCGCCTTCGGCCTCCACGGTGATGGAGCGGGTCAGGTCGCCCTTGGTCACGGCCGTGGAGACCTCGGCGATCGCGCGCACCTGCGAGGTCAGGTTGCCCGCCAGCTGATTCACATTCTCCGTGAGGTCCTTCCAGGTCCCCGCCACCCCTGGGACCTTGGCCTGGCCGCCGAGCTTGCCGTCGATGCCCACCTCCTTGGCCACGCGCGTGACCTCGGCGGCGAACGAGCGCAGCTGGTCGACCA
>JAJZZU010000023.1 GCA_021797365.1 Pseudomonadota bacterium
GGCGCAAAAGCCCGACCAGCACCGGCAGCTTTTCCTCCTGGGCCACGTGATAGAGTCGCTCGCGCACCCGCTCGGCGGTCATCTTTTCCGCCTCGATGCGCACAAGCTCGGGGTTATTCATGTGCTCGTAGGCCAGTTCCATGACGCGGTAGGACAGCGTCGCCGAAAACAGCAGGCTCAAACGCTTGTCGACCGGCGGCATGCGATGCAGCAGGTAGCGGATGTCTTTGATAAAGCCGAGATCGAACATGCGGTCGGCCTCATCCAGGACCATCACCTCCAGCGCGCGCAAATCGAAGACGTGCTGCTTGAAATAGTCGATGAGGCGTCCCGGGGTGCCGATGAGGATATCGACACCCTCCTCGATGGCCTTGCGCTGACTCTCGTAACCGGTCCCGCCATAGGCGAGCTGGATACTCTGCGCGCACCCCGCACCCAACACCAGGGCGTCCTTGTGGATCTGGATGGCCAGCTCGCGCGTGGGCGCAAGGATCAGGGCACGCGGCTGGTTCGGCCGTCGATCCGCGGGCGAGGGCACCATCAGCAGGCGGTTGAAGACCGCCAGAAGAAAGGCCGCGGTCTTGCCGGTGCCGGTCTGGGCCTGCCCGGCCACGTCGTGGCCGGCGAGCGCCTTGGGCAAGGTGGCCGCCTGGATGGGTGTGCAGTGGGTGAAACCGGCGCTGAGGACTCCGGCGAGGAGTGGTTCCGGCAACCCGAGGCCCGAAAACGCTTGCTGGGTAAGGTGAGTATCATTCATTAGTGACCTAGCATAGCAAATGGTGGGGGCCGGGGAAACCACGGGCACTCTTGCCAAGCTCCGTCCGTTCCGTCCACAATACCCCCACTGCGACGTATTCCTCTCAACCGAGATCCCAAAAACAAACTGACCAACCGAGACCCCGACCATGAGCCAAGGCATCATTTATGTAACGGACGACACCTTCCAGGAGGCCGTGTTGAATGCGCCCGGTCCCGTGTTAGTGGATTACTGGGCCGAGTGGTGCGGGCCGTGCAAGATGATCGCCCCGGTCTTGGAGGAGGTCGCGCGCGACTACAAGGACAAGCTGACGGTCGCCAAGTTGAACATCGACGAAAATCCCGCAACCCCTCCGAAATACGGCATCCGCGGCATCCCGACCCTGATGCTCTTCAAGAACGGCGGGGTGGAGGCCACCAAGGTGGGGGCCATGTCGAAGTCCCAACTGTCGGCCTTCCTGGACGACAACCTGTAGCGTGAGCACCTCGGTCGCGCGGTACTGGACTGCGGGCGGCCGAGGTGATAAGGTTCCGGGCCAGGAAGCGCGGTTCCCCTGCTTTCCCTTTATCTCAACCCCTTTTCTGATCAGGTCGCGGATTCATCCGCCGTTTTCACGCCTGACGGTTTCTCAAAAAGATGACAATGCACCTTTCCGAACTGAAACGTAAACCCGCCACCGAGTTGGTGGAAATGGCGGTGGCCCTCGATCTCGAGGGGGGCAGTCGCCTGCGCAAACAAGACCTCATATTCGCGATCCTGAAGGCCCAGGCCAAAAAGGGCGAGGATATCGTGGGCGAGGGGGTCGTCGAGATCCTCCAGGATGGCTTTGGTTTCCTGCGCTCGTCCGACAGCTCCTATCTCGCGGGCCCCGACGACATCTATGTGAGCCCGAGCCAGATCCGCCGCTTCAATCTGCGGACCGGTGACACGGTGACGGGCAACATCCGGCCTCCCAAGGAATCCGAACGCTATTTCGCGCTCCTCAAGGTCGAAAACATCAATTTCCAGTCGCCCGAGGAGGCACGCAACAAGGTCCTCTTCGAAAACCTGACACCGCTCCATCCGCTGAACCGCCTCAAGCTCGAACAAGCGAACTCATCGACCGAAAATCTCACCTCGCGCGTCATCGATCTCATATCGCCGATCGGCAAGGGCCAACGCGGGCTCATCGTCTCGTCGCCGAAGAGCGGCAAGACCGTGATGCTCCAGCAGATCGCGCATTCGATCACCGCCAACCACCCGGAGTGCGTGCTGATCGTGCTTTTGATCGATGAGCGCCCGGAAGAGGTGACGGAAATGACCCGGTCGGTGCGCGGCGAGGTGATCTCCTCGACCTTCGACGAGCCGGCGACCCGCCATGTGCAGGTCGCGGAGATGGTCATCGAAAAGGCCAAGCGGCTCGTCGAGCACAAGCGCGACGTCGTCATCCTGCTCGACTCGATCACGCGTCTCGCGCGCGCCTACAACACCGTCGTGCCGGCCTCCGGCAAGGTATTGACCGGTGGTGTCGACGCCAATGCCCTGCAGCGCCCCAAGCGCTTTTTCGGGGCGGCACGCAACATCGAGGAAGGGGGCAGCCTGACGATCCTCGCCACCACGCTCGTCGAGACCGGCTCCAAGATGGACGACGTCATCTACGAGGAGTTCAAGGGCACAGGCAACATGGAGATCCATCTCGACCGGCGCCTGGCCGAGAAGCGCGTCTACCCGGCCATCAACATCAATCGCTCCGGGACGCGGCGCGAGGAGCTGTTGATCGATCCGGGCGAGCTCCAGAAGCTCTGGATCCTGCGCAAGCTCCTGCACCCGATGGACGATCTCGAGGGATCCGAGTTCCTGCTCGACAAGCTCAAGGCGACCAAGAACAACGCCGAATTCTTCGATTCGATGCGGCGCTAAGCGGCGGCCGTCTTCTTACGCGCGACGGTCACCCCGTCGCGCACCGTAAGGAGCACGGCGTCCATGTCGGGGTCGTTCTGGACCTTGCGGTTGAAGGCGGCGATAGCGAGATCGGCGGGGGTGGTGGGCGCGAGCACCCGGCCCGACCATAGGGTATTGTCGGCGACGAACAGTCCACCCGGCCGCAGCAAGGGCAGGGCGCGATCATAGTAGAGCGGGTAGTTTTCCTTGTCGGCATCGAGAAACACGAGATCGAAGACCTGTCCGCGCAAGGCCTCGAGGGTGTCGAGCGCCAGGCCCGCGCGGATACGGATCTTGCGGCCGTAGGGGGTACGATCGAAGAACCGCTGGGCGATGGCAATGGCCTCGGGGTCCTTCTCACAAGACAGCAGCTCGCCGTCGGCAGGCAGGGCGCTGGCCATGGCCAGCGCCGAATAGCCGGTGAAAAGGCCGATCTCCAGGACTCGGCGCGCCGGACAGAGCAGCACGAGTAGGCGCAGGAGCGCGGCCTCGAGCGGCCCGCTCAACATCGCCGCGTCGGGGCGGTGCGCATGGGTGTAGTGCTCGATCTCGGCGAGCGCCTCCGGCAGGGCCGTGATGTGGGCGCGGGCGTAGTCCTCGAGCGTCTTGTCGATGAGCCTTTCCATAGCGGCCACCAGTCTCACGCGTTCGCGCGACAGGGCAAAGAGACCTCTTGTCCCCGTTGCGGAGCGGTTCCTTTGGGTTCAGTATGAGCCGGCCCTGGCCACAATGCCAGGCCGCGAACAAGCGACACTTTGGCGAGGAGGTTTTGGTATGTCCATGGCGGATCGTGACGGGGTGATCTGGTATGACGGCAAACTCGTGCCCTGGCGGGACGCGAATACCCATGTGCTGACCCATACCCTGCATTACGGTATGGGTGTGTTCGAGGGCGTGCGCGCGTACCCGACGAGCGCCGGGCCTGCGGTGTTCCGGCTTGACGCCCACGTGGACCGCTTGTTTCGCTCGGCGCACATCATGGGCATGGCCATGCCTTATGACAAGGAGACGGTGCGCGAGGCGATCCTCGCATCGGTGCGCGAGAATGGTCTCGAGTCGGCCTACATCCGGCCCATGGCGTTCTACGGTTCCGAGGGTATGGGGCTTCGGGCGGACAAGCTCAAGGTCCACCTGATCGTGGCCGCCTGGGCGTGGGGGGCCTATCTCGGCGACGAGGCCCTGGAGCGCGGCATACGCATCAAGACCTCCTCGTTCAACCGCCATCATGTGAACGTCACCCTGTGCAAGGCCAAGACCAACGGCAGTTACATGAATTCCATGCTCGCCCTGCGCGAGGCCCAGCAATGCGGTTGTGACGAGGCCCTGCTACTCGACACCGAGGGCTATGTGGCCGAGGGCAGCGGCGAGAACATCTTCATCGTGCGTAACGGCGCATTGCTGACGCCGGAGCTGACCGCGGCACTCGAAGGCATCACGCGCGAGACGATCATGGAGCTCGCAGGCGAGATCGGGGTGCCGGTGCGCGAGAAGCGCATCACGCGCGATGAGGTCTATATCGCCGACGAGGCGTTCTTCTCGGGGACCGCGGCCGAGATCACGCCGATCCGCGAGCTCGACTTCCGCCCCATAGGCCTGGGGCACCGCGGACCGATCACAGAAAGGCTCCAGACCCTCTATTTCGAGCAGGTCCACGGGCGGCGCAAGACCCATCCCGAATGGGTGACCCCGGTGGGCGAGGCGATGGCAGCGCCACGTTCGCAGAAGGCCTGACATGGACAAGGAACAGCTGGCGCCGACCCCGACGGCGCGGGCCATGCGCGTCGAGGTCACGCACGCAGACCTCCCGCTGCACTGCCCGATGCCCGCCATGAGCCTCTGGAACTCGCATCCGCGGGTGTTCCTACCGATCGATGTGAGCGGCGAGGAGCGTTGCCCTTACTGCGGAACAGTCTACGTCCTGACCGACATGAAGGAACTCCCGGACGAGCGATGAGCGCCACGCGGGCGCTGATCGTGGGGCCAGCCTGGGTGGGCGATATGGTCATGGCCCACAGCCTGTTCCAGCTCCTGAAGGCGCGCGATCCCGATCGCGCCCTGGACCTCATAGCCCCCCCGGCGACCCTGCCGCTCGCCGCGCGCATGCCCGAGATCGCCGACACCATCGCGCTCGCCATCCCGCACGGCCGGCTCGCCCTGCGCGAACGGTTGCAGCTCGGTCGCAGGCTGCGGGAACGCCATTACGCGCAGGCCTATATCCTGCCGCGGTCCTACAAGTCCGCGCTGCCGGCGTGGGCGAGCGGCGCGACGCGGCGCACAGGTTATCTTGGCGAGGCCCGCTACGGGCTCGTCAACGACATTCGCCGCGAACCCGCGGGCAGCAAGTTGAAGACCGTCGAGCGCTTCCTGCTCCTGGGGCTCGAGCCCGGCGAGCCCTTGCCGGAGGTCCCGGCCCCGCGCCTTCGCGCCGACCTGGAAGCGGGAAGGCGGTGCGCCGAACGCTTCGGGATCGATCTTACGGCGCCACTCCTCGCGCTCTGCCCCGGGGCGGAATACGGCCCCGCGAAGCGCTGGCCCGCCCGCCATTTCGCGCGGCTTGCACGGACGTACCATGATCGCGGATGGCGCGTCCTCGCGCTCGGCGGCCCACGCGATCAGGAGGTCGCCGGGGCCATAGGCACGCTGTCTGAAGGCGCGTGCGCCAACCTGACCGGGCAGACCACCCTGCTCGAGGCCGTGGACCTCTTGGCCCTGGCCACTGCGGTCGTCAGCAACGACTCGGGCCTTATGCACGTCGCCGCCAGCCTCCATAAACCCATGGCGGCGGTCTTTGGATCCTCGGATCCCCGCCACACCCCGCCCTTGGACGACCGCGCGGTCACGGTCACCCTGGGCCTTGAATGCAGTCCCTGCTTTGCCCGCACCTGCCCCTTGGGTCACCTGCGCTGCCTCGAGGGTCTCACACCAGGACGCGTGGAAGAGGCCCTGGAAGTGACAATGGAGGCCCCGCGGGCGACCGTTGGAATCGACTCCCAGCGAAGGCCATTGCCGCCTTCGCCCTGACGGGCAACCCCGCGCGCGGCGGCACCGAGACACGCCCATGTTATGATACCGCCATGGAAAAAGATCGACCGCACGATGAGGCCCGACCGGTTTGCCGGACACCGCGGCCTATCTCGACGACCCCAGGGCCCCGTGGAATCGGCTGTTCGAGGGCTGGCGGGAAGCTATAGTCGCGAAGGACGAGGCACGGCTTCAACGTCATAGGGAGCGTCTGCGCGCCGCCGTGAACCAAGGTCGCGGTGAGAGGCAGTCTCCCCCTTATGAGCGAGCCGACTAAGCCCACCCTTCTCGTGATTGCCGGGCCCACCGGGTCTGGAAAGACCGCCGTGACGCATCGCATGGTCGATCGGTCGTGGTTTCGGGATCTGTGTCTCGTGGACCCGGATGCCATTGTGGCCTCGCTTCCCGGGGGCTTTCGTGCCCACACAAACGCGCCGCGAGCAGCCCTTGCGGCCGGCAGGCGGCGATACCAGGCGCTTGCGGCCGGTCAGGTTATCGTCTGCAAAACCGTGTTCGCCGCGCACGCTGACCCGGCCCGCTTTGTGCGGGCGGCGCGCGATAAGGGCTGTCGCACCCACCTCCTCTTCGTCGCGACCCGGGACCCGGCCATCAACGCCTATCGGGTCGCGCGGCGCTACATGGAGGGAGGCCATGCGATCCCCGTGGATACCATCGTCGATCGCTATTACCGGTCCATGACGAATCTGTCGCGATCACTTGCTGACTTCGATCTCGTACACATTCTCGACAACTCGGTCGATGCGCGAGCACCCGCCCTCGAATGCGTGGCAGATAACACCGCAAGACGCCTCTGGCTCGCGGACTCGGTGGAAGACTGGGTGCGCGTTGCGACGGCGGGCGTAGCGACCGTTCGTAGACCCCAGCGCGCTGGGGCCCCGACCTTGCCGCCGTATTTCTCACCATGATCGTGGCGGGCGTCGATCAATGCCTGGCTTGGCCTCCCGCCGGGCCAATCAAAGCCCATCGACCATCACCCTGATCCCTCACGGTGCGCGTCCGCGCCTGGATCGGCGCGCTGGCCGTGTCATAAGGCTCCCCGTGTTGCAGACCCGTCGGCGCAACTGTCGGTAACGTGCGTCCCGCCAGGCCCGACTTACGGATCCGGCCCCACCCCTGACATCGGCCAGCCCCGCGCGGCGGGGCGCGTAGCGGCCGTCATCGTCCGGGGGGCTTTGCGTGCAAGCCCACGGGCGAGCCGGACTTGCGGACCACATGACCCCGTCCGGTGCGCGCGGGCTTCTCGGTCGAGCGGGGACGGGTCGCAGGACCCCGCGCGGCCTGGGCATCCGATGGCCCCGCTTCGTCCTTGCGCACCCAACGGTTGCCGGTCTTTTCGTACTCGTGCTTCAAGGCGCTGTAGGCGACCCTGTGGGCGAGCGCCCCATCACCATACGTCTTTTCAGCGCTCGCGAGCGCCTTGCGCCACAGGCTCTGGGCATGACGATCGGAGCGGGCGATGGTCGAGGGGATATTCGCACCCGCGGAAGGACTCCTGGGCCGACTCGCCTTCGCAGTCTTGACTGTCTTGCCCTTGGCATTTTTGGTCTGCGCACGCTGGCGACTCGGGGTTGCGGATTGCGCAGTGTGCGCGCGGGCCGCCGGCTTCGATCTCGTTGTCGTTTTCGAGGCCGACTTCTTTTCGGTTTCCGTCGATGACTTTTTGCTCGGCATGGATGTCTCCTCTGTGATAAAGGTCTATTGCAACCTACTTAGAGGCGTAGAGCATCCCACCTGCGAGGGATCAGGGCTTACACAAATCATTTAAATAAAGACGCGATCCCCCCTTACCAACTCGCAAACCCTGCGCATCGTGGACCACTAGCGTTGTAAAATCCGATGCGTTGGCTCTGCGCTTAGCGCGCCCGGCACTCGATGGACGCCTTAATCGTGGCCTGAAAGACGAAGAGACGTTGGCCGCATCCTGCTCGTGCTGGCCGGCACAGGGATCACATCAACACGCCTTCCAGGTAGCCACCCGCAAAGCTGTCGCTAGCGTAATGCAAGACGGCGAGCCTGGGGCCCGCAGTGCAACAATGCCCACAGTAAAGGAGCGGCCGCCCCACCTGCTGCTGCCCGTAGCCCGGGTGCGCATGGGCTCTTTAAGGGACGGCGCGTGGGGTTCGCAGGTGGCACAACCGGGCCACATTTGGAGTATCACAGCAGGAGCCTGAAGACCAACAGTGTCGCCCTGCTGCGGGTAGCGGTAACCACCCGGCCCGCCAACGGCAAGGGGTCCAGCAGGGGTTTCACGGCCTTCAGTTCGCTCGCCTTGTCAGGGCCGCCTCCCTCTCCTTCGAGACCACGCCGCTTGCGTGCCCGAAGGCGGCGGCCCATCGCCACCATCCTGCGAGCCACGCAGGGTCTTGCCATCGAGTGCCACGGGTTCATCGACCGTGGTCTGCGGCATTTGCTGACAATCCCCCCAGTGGCGCCTTAAGCGCCTCGATATCGACGGCCTGGAGCAGACGGCGGATCGTGGGCTCGGAGGGGGCTCATAGCGGCCGTCGACGGCCCGGCGGCAGCGCAGCATCGGGGGCGGGAGCCTGCGCCCCCATTCGGCTATCGCGGTGGGTCCTTGGGCCCCACTGATCACCGCACAAAGAACGATCGCGAGCAGCGAACGCTGGCTGTGGCGCCGCCCGCGCCTAGCGCACGGATCATCCGCGGATGCGAGGCGCGCAAAGAGCACGCGGGCATCGGTAGCGGACAGCGGCATGGTCTTTACTTCCAGGCGAGGTAAGTCGCTGTTGTTGACGATCAATCCCAGACATGGCCATGGCAACGTCGGTGGCCATCCAATCCCGGTATTGTGGGGGGCACTTCAACGCCGGAGAGGCCCAACCCAGCAAGGCGAGCCACTGTCCACCCCCTCTCGGCCACATACCGCAGGCTGCGCCCCACCAAGGCGGCCGTCCCAGGTAATGATGGGCGCGCGTCAGCCGGTCCCACTCGGAGCGTTCCCGCACCGATCAGGCGCACCCGCACCCGAGGCAAATCCATTGGCGACCCCTGCCCCGCCTCGTTCATGCCGCTCTTTACACCAGGGGCCAACCGAAAAACGGGGTATCGGCCGGCCTGGCGCCTCCGGGGGCGCGAGCAGTAGATCGGCTGGGACGCCGCCACCTGGGCCCGGGGCCTCCACCGGATCATCGGCAATTCCTGGTCCTGCCCCATGTGCGAGTTCAAACCCTCCCAGGCCACGTACTCGCCCTGCGCACGGTCACCGCCGATTGGACGGCCGCCTACGGGGTCCCGTCCCCCCTAGCCGAGAACCTCGTTGATCCCGCCCGCTTGACCGACCGTTCGGCTGGCAATGCCGGACATTGCTATCGGGTCGCCCACTGGATCGATGTGGGCCTCACCGCCGGTCGCGGCCGCGCAGGCCGCCACCATCTCCGCCATGAGGTACGCCCCAAGCGGATCCTGCTTTACCCGCCCGCGCCCAACGCCCGGCACAGGCCCCAGCAAGCCCCGGAGATCGACCGCCACGACGTTCCGACCCGGCATTCCGAGGGGGCGTCGCTTCACATCGAGAATAGCTGCGAGGCTCTCGTCAGATCCTTGGCAGCGCATGGAAATCAGAGGTAGCAACCTAAGGTGGGATCTCTTATTATTTAAATGCCAAAGCCGGTGATGCCCCGCTGTATGGGCGGGTCCAGCCTCTACAAAATGCAGCGAAGTCAGCTTGCTTCGCACGCGCTCGGGAAGGGCGTATCAAACGGGTCTAGTGTGACTAGAAGTCTTAAGCCTGGGCAACACTGTGGATACACAATATAAAAAGCCACCAATTACTGAAGCCATTATTTCGATTGTCTTCGCGCAACCGATTAATGATACAGCATTGACAGATCTCCAGAGGAAGTTCTCAAAGCACTACCCGCATAGCCAGCCAATTGAAAATGTTCATGTGAACCTAAATATAGGAGCTTTACCCAATACGAATGTGACGGAGACACGTGAGCGCGGCTACCGCCTTTCCTCTAATGACATGACAGAGCTTCTCGTGCTGCACCCTAAGTCAATCACGGTCTCTCAGCTGGCGCCTTATCCGGGGTGGCAACCGTTCTTTGAACGCTTTTGCCGGGACTGGACGACTCGAAGGAGAATTCTCGGATTTCAGACCGTTGAGAGAATTGGTGTCAGATACATAAACCGCGTCGACATTCCCATGGAAGGAAAGAGCATCGCGCACGAGGATTATCTAAATGTATTTCCACGGGTTCCCGCGGAATTGGGCCCCCTTAATGCTTATACGGTACAGGTGCAAATATTCATGGATGACCTAAAGGCCCAACTTGTCATCAACTCGGCTTCTGTTCCTGCGCCCATTTTGAAGCATGCGTCTTTTGTAATAGACCAAGATATAGTAAGACTAGCAGATGTTCCCCAAAAAGATGGGGATATTTTTGATCTTATTGGCAGAATTAGAGACAGAAAGAATCATGTGTTTGAATCTTGCGTGACCGATCAAGCCAGGAGTCTTTTCAGAGATGGATAATCAATTCGTCGCGGACCGCAACTCACCGCCTTACCAAGCTGGGGGATTTTCTTTTTCTGACATTGGCCAGGCTCTATCAGCCCAGGTCAATGCGCTCAGAATTCCCCCATCGCCCGGGTCACTACAAAGTCCGAACGTGGTGGGATCGCTAGAAGGGCAACTTTTTGACGCAACGGCGAATGTAAAGGTTCTGACTTCGCAAATCGCGATGCATATGAGCCGAGAATGGCGCGATGTGTTGTTTAGGCAGCTGGATTCCTTACACGATCCTGAGGAGTGGGATCCTGAGGATGCCCCCATTCAGAAAGCGTCTTTTGCTACTTTTCTAAAGGCCATTTTTCAGCTTGCGCCCAAAGCGAGGCCGGGGCTTGGGCTGTCCTATCGAGGATATTTACTTGCCGCATGGGTACATGACTCTGATCGCTTAACGATAGAATTTCTGCCGAACGATCGGGTACGCTGGGTAATATCGAAAGACGTAGAGAACGAACCCGAGCGCTTCGCTGGCGATGTTCATGTGGCTCGTCTGGTTGAAAGCCTTAAACCTTATGAACCTCAGAGGTGGCTGATTTAGATGGTTAAAAAAGGGCAGCGGTTGCCTGATGAGCATCACGTCTTGCGGCGTGTGCCATGGGCGCGCCTTATGAGGGATGGCGACGGAAACGTTATCGGGTTCTTCCCTGAGGCCTTTGCGTTGCGAGACCATGAGGAGGATCTCTCGGTCAACTGGGTTGAGTACCATGACGGCACGACGCACGAAAGGCGGGTCGCGCAGTGCGTTCGGGAGTTAAGGCAAGCGAGCGCCAGAAACAATAAGACAATTGGGCCCAAAACGGGCTTTGGAATTGCGACAGTACTTAAGGTAAATGAGGTCTGCGGAGGTCTCGCAAGGCGGGTACGAATCGTGTACACACCGGGCAGCATCGGATCTCACTCATCGATCAAGGACCTGCCTCGGGACGACATGGGGCTTCTTGAGGCCTTGGCCACTCAGGCCTTTACGGAAAGGGTCATGAATAATGAAATTCCGGCCGCAAGTGACGATGGCAACTGAATGAACTGGCTCGACACTGACCCGCATACGTCACGTGAAGTCTGGTAGTGGTCATCGTCAATTGCAGCGCATCCGCTAAAGAAGGGGTTTTTCTAGAAACCGGGCCGATCGGTCAGGCCCATCGATCCGCACATCACGCTAAGCACATTCCCTCGATCTGGGAATAGCAGCGACTCGTCTTGAGAGTCTTCGATTCTAATGCGCGTAACCATGCGCGAGAAGCCATCCGTAGAGACGCTGCGGGCCCACGCAGGACCAATGAAGGTCGCGACACACCTTCCCAATCGCGGCCCTATTGCGGGCTTCGTTCATGGTGTCCCACGACACCCGGGCCCTTTCCACGGACTCGGCGATATACGGGGCAAGCGGGTGCGCAAACACGAGAATAGTAAATCCCCCCTGTTTCAGGCGCCGGGATGGCGGGCCGAATTGTCGGATGGCGTCCTTTTCGCAAGCCGGCGCGGTCGCGCACGGCAGCCCGGCTGCGGCGAACACGAGAAAGGAGTGCCGTGAGCCCCGCGCGGCCTGGGGGCGGAACCACATCTCGGAGTCCTGATTCGGATTCGGCACCCACAGGGCCGCACAGGATGGGCATTGCCAAGCCGTACGGATCCGAGCGCTGGGCGCGCCGGCGAACATTAACGGCCGGACATGGACCTTAAAATGGCTCGCCCACGTCACCGTATTGGCATTAGCGTCGTAATACGCGCCATAGCCATGGAATAGGCGATGTTCGCGCAGGAAATGTGCGAGCCCCCTTACCGCACCCGTCCTGGGGCCCTGCCAGGACAACGCACCGGGGCTCGCCGACAACGAAAGGCCGGCGAACACTATGCACCAAACCGCCCATAGCGCAGGCACCCACTTTATCGGCTGCGGCAACAAAGTAAGCGCAAGAAAAAGCGGAAGAAAATAAAAAATGTTTACCAGGAACCGGCCCGACTGGTTGACGCCTGATGGAAAACTGCTGACCACAAAGGCGAGCATCATGATCGCGCTCGATAGAAGCGCCGTGAGCAGTACGAATCTCTGTCCCGGGAGATAGCTGGGCCACGCTTTCAAGAAATTCCGCGCCGACATCAGGAAGAGCGAGACCATCATTAACGCATAAAGCCCGGCACCCACAGGCGGGAACACCGCTTGCGCGGCCTTGATGTTAAAGAACACCATCAGAATCCGCCCCAGCCAGATCGCGTTGCGCGCTACTTCCGCCAGATTCCGCGCGTGATGGAAGTGCCCCGAGGGCACGAAGGCGAGCAACCCAAGGAGCTTCGTGGATGCCAGCACCATCGCGAGTAGAGCAACGATCGCTACCTGGCGAGCGCGCCTACCTGCTTCCGGGTCCCGGCGCAAGATAAAGGCACCAACAACTACGGGAACCGTGAGGCTTGCGTTGAACCATGCGTCGGAAACAGCGCCGACCGTGACAGCCAGGAAAAAGAGCGCGAACCAGAATGGGCGCCCGCCGTCCATAATCTGGGTGGCGGCATAAAGTCCCAGGAGAGACCAGACAAAGGAAATGTTGTGCGTTTGGGAAAAGCCCAGAAATCCCACCTGCCCGATGGTAGATAGGTTGGCGGACAACACCAAGAAGGCAAGGGATAGCGCCCAATAGGGCCCGATAAAACGTCGCGCGATAACGAATACCAACATGGCATTCAACACGAACACGAGCCACCCTATGCCCACAACGGTGTACGCGGAGACACCGAACAAAAAATACGCGATGCCGGCCAGCGGCATGAGGCTTAAGAGCTGATTGTCCTGGGAGTAACGCCAAGAGCGCAGGAAGCGAAGGCCGTGCACCTCGAAGCCGTGCCATAGCATGGCCGTGGTTGCGCTATCGGCGCTAGGCCCTGACCCCCAAACAGCGAAGGTATAGGCGAGACTGCTGTAGAGGGCACACAGGAGCAGGAGGAGCGCCGCCCCACCCAAGCCAAATCTTTTCACTTCCCCAAATCCTGCCCAGAACCTTGCGCCAGCGCCATGCCGGCTGAATTTTCGTGGTCCGCCGCCTTCGGATGCCACGAGCCAGCGGTCCGTGCTATATACACCGGCCGCCCTTTAGCTTCGTCATAAACACGAGCGAGATATTCCCCGATTATGCCTAAGGCCATGAGCTGTACGCCGCCCAGAAACAGCAGCGCCACCATGAGCGAAGGGTAGCCCTTAACGGGGTTTCCAAAGAGCAGCGTCCGGACCAAGAGGTCGAGGGCGTAGAGAAAAGACAGCAAGGAGACGACGAGGCCGAGATAGGAGGCGATGCGTAGTGGCGCATCGCTAAACGAGAGGACACCGTCCAAGGCGAAGCGCCAGAGACGAACATAGCTCCAGGTCGTCTTGCCACCCAGGCGTGGGGCCCTGTGATAGCCCACGGACGTGGTCCGGAACCCCACCCAGGCAAAGAGGCCTTTCATGAACCGCCGGCGCTCGGGCAACCGCCGCAGGGCCTCCAGGACCGGGCGGCTCATGAGCCGGAAATCCCCAGTGTCTTCGGGGATCGGGACCTTGCTGATGCGATTGAATACTCGATAGAAGGCATGCGCGCTTGCGCGTTTCACAAAACCCTCGCCATCACGCGAGAGCCGCACGGCATTGACCACGTCATAGCCTGCCTGCCAGCGCGCGACGAGCTCCGGAACCAATTCGGGCGGATCCTGCAAATCGGCGTCCAAGGGGATCGCGGCATTGCCCCGGGCGTGATCCAGGCCGGCCGTCAGCGCGGCCTCTTTGCCGAAGTTGCGGGACAGATCGATGACCCGGATGCGGGGATCCTTGTCCTGAAGGGCCATCAGGATATCGAGCGTGTCGTCGCTGCTGCCGTCGTTCACGCACACACATTCCCACGTCTCCGGACGCGGGGCCATGACCGAGAGTATCCGATCGTAGAGGGCACGGATGTTGACGGCCTCGTTATAACAAGGGACTACGAATGACAACACGGGCGGCGCGTCCTGGAATGGCGGGGAGACGTTCGCTGCGCTCACGAAAAGACTACCCGGCGGGCCGCGGTGTAGTTGAAGGCGAGGCCCGCGAGGGAACCGGCGGCCACCGCCCATACCGGCTCGCGCATGGTAAGCGGCACTGTCAGGACAAGTAGCGCGTAAACACCGTTATTGACGACCCAGCCCACGACATTCGCCGAGACGTAGCGCGCCCACTCCCCGGAAAGGCTCGAGCGACCGACGCGATCCCGGAAGGTCCAGGAACGATTGCCCAACCAGGTGACGGTCACTGCCGCCACGAACGCCGCGGCCTGGGCCGACAGCGCATCCACGCCCGA
>JAJZZU010000364.1 GCA_021797365.1 Pseudomonadota bacterium
TATGGGTATGCACATAAGCGAGGATCGCCTCGAGCAGCCCCTTGGGGGCGTTGCCATAGCCGAAGACGCCATGCGCCACGCGCTCTTGCAAGGCGCGCACGATCACGTCTGGAGAGGCAAAGTCCATGTCGGCCACCCACAGCGGCAGGATGTCGCGGTCTCGATAGCGATCCCATTTGACGCTACCGGTGTTGCGCCGCTCGATGGGTACGTCGAAACTCTCCACGCTTCCTCCTTGATCTCCGTTGCTCATCGGTCCCGCACCAGGTGCGCACTCCTATCGCCACGCAGCGCAGGGGCACGCCTTACGACCTCCACAGGAGCCATCCGGACGTCCTTCGCAAAGCCCCGGTCGCGGCCCCTCCCCTGCCCGTTACCGGGCGCGCCTGTCACCGGGCCGATCCTGTCATTGATGCCATCATGCCTCACTCATCGGCACCGATGAGCCAAGGCCTCGCGCGCCACCACAGGCCATGGGTCGCGCGGACGGCGGCTCCCGAAAGACCGCAATCGCATGCCCGCGCCAAACCCTCCCCCGTTGCTCATGCGCGCAGGCATGATCGCAAAGAAACCATGACAGCGAAAGATGTCGGGAGGGTGTTGCGCATAACGCCGCGGTAGTCGTGCTCGTGCCTTGGTCGCGGTCTGTCAACGAACCCTCGGGGCTTGGCGCACCTGTCGGGTTCGCGACCCACCATCGCCATGATCACCCAAACATCTTGCGGGGATAAGGCCATCGCCCGCCGGGTCGCTGCCCATCGGCCTGCCACAGGCTATGACGAACACCGCCGCGGCGATCGTTTGCACAAAAGGCCCAGTGCGGCGCCATTGCACATAAGCCGGATAACCCGTCGTGTGACGGGGCGTACGATAGCCCTCCTGCCGGAAATAGCGATGGAGATGCCCGATGAGGAATCGTGTGACAGGCCAAGCCGCACGGGCCATTGCCGACGGCCATATACCCGCCTGGAGCAACGGACCCCAACCGGAGACGATAGGCCACGAGTCGGTGAGCATGCTGAATACAGGCGAGGTCTGGGCCCATATCGAAATGCAGACGCCCTTGTCTGAGCGCGATCCCGTTGGGCGTATCGCATGACCATTGCCCCTCGGCGTACCTGTCATGGGCGCTGTAATGATCTGCGCAATCCACAACCGATTCCCAAGGGTGTGGACTATTCCATCAGCATACGCGCCGATGCGCCGGCACCCACTCCGGACGGCGGCCTCCTGGTGCCGAACCTCTCCCGACCGGGGCCCGGTGTGGAGGTGAAGGAGACGGACGCACGAGCCTATATCGTTTCCTGACTATCTCCCGGAAACCACTCTCATACATCGACCGCATCTCTAAGCGGAAATGTAACGGACGTGTCGCAACAAGGGTTGCGGCCGCGCTGCGCGCCCCTCCATCCAGGCATCGCAGAGGCCTTGGGCGCGAGCGCCGTCCCTGATGGTATCGAATTTCGATAGTCTGAACAGGAAATCCCTGAAAGGAGAGGCTATCCCATGCGTCCAGACCTGGAAAATAAGCCAAATGCCCTGAAGCTTGACCGCAATGAGCTAAAAAAGACCCAGGAGCGCATCACGATCTCCGTGGGTGTGGTCCACGAGGTGATTCGCGAGGAGGGGGAGCAGGAATTGCAAAGATCGATTCCCGCGCTGGCCTGGTCGGGTCTTGCGGCCGGTCTTTCCATGGGCTTTTCGATGCTCGGCGAGGGCATGATCTATCATGGGCTGCCGGCCAGTTCGTGGCGCAAGCTTGTCGCGGGCCTTGGGTATTCGCTCGGCTTTATCATCGTCATCCTCGGGCGCCAGCAGCTGTTCACAGAAAACACCCTGACCCCGATCCTGCCGCTCATGCAGGATCTGACATGGCGCAAGTTCGCGCAGGTCATGACACTATGGGCCACGGTGCTCGCCACCAACCTCCTGGGGGCCTTGCTGTTTGCCTGGGCGATCGCCGATACCTCGCTGTTCAAGGCCGGTATGCAGCACACACTGACCACGCTTGGCCATGACGCTTTACGCCCCTTTGCGCCGATGTTTCTCGGGGCCGTGTTCGCGGGTTGGCTGGTTGCGCTCATGGTGTGGTTATTGCCAGCCGCCGAGACCGCGCGCGTCGCCATCATCATGCTCTTGACCTACGTCATCAGTGTCGCCGGCTTTCCGCACCTCATCGCAGGCTCCGTGGAGGCGTTCTATCTCGTCTGGCGTGGTGGCCTGTCCTGGCCTCAGTACTTCACGCAATTCATGATCCCGACCTTTCTCGGCAATGTCGTCGGTGGCGTCGTCTTGGTCGCGGCCCTGAATCATGCCCAGGCCACGGCCGGCGCGCCACCCACGCAGAAGTAAGGCGCAACAAAACCGGCGCGCCCCGTGCATGACGCCCTTTCGGCTGCCCATTTGTCGAATATCAAGGCGCCCCGGCGGATTGCCGGCCATACCACCCCAAATGGGTTGGTGTGCCGGCCGGGCGGTGCGCACAGACAGAAAGCAGCCCCCGCTGCCACGCGAACGATCACTATAAAAATGAGCGGAGGGAGGGGGGATGCTAAAGACAGAGGATCTGTGGGCCACGATCATAGGGCTTTTGGCCTTACTTGGGGTATGGATGGCGTGGCAGGCGGGTTCGCCGCTTGCGCAGATGGTGGCCCTGAACACGGCGGGGCTCCATTGGCAAACCTGGGGCACGTTGTTTGCCTTCTTCGATCACCAATGGGATGCGATATTACTGCAGCCCATCGTCTTTTCCTTGTTTCTCGCCCTACCCGTGATCTTTCTCAATCTGGATCTCGAACGCTTCCTGATGGGGTTCTTGGTGTTGTTTCTGCTGGGCTTGGTGACGTTTTCGATATCCGGCTGGGCGCAGTCCGCGCGCTTCGAGCTTGAGCCGCCGGTTGTGGCGCTGCTCCTCAGTCTTGCCATAGGCAACCTGGTGACGATTCCCGATTGGATGAAGCCGTCCCTACGCGTCGAGCTCTACCTGAAGACCGGGATCGTCCTGCTCGGCGCCACCTTTCCCCTCTCACTGCTCTTGAGCGCGGGACCGGCGGCATTGATGCAGGCGGCGATCGGTACGATCCTTACGGTCGGCGCGATCTATGGCCTTGGTC
>JAJZZU010000365.1 GCA_021797365.1 Pseudomonadota bacterium
CTGATTGATCCACGATGCGCGCGCGTAAGCGAGGCCGTTCCAAACACATGCCAATGCCACGTCGGGCTGTCCTGCGCACTCACGTTCAAGCCCTTATAAGTGGCGCTCGCCTGGGCGAACTGGGTGGTCGCGAAACCCCCGCCCGTCGATATATAGGTGGTCAAGGTCTCGTTGCTCAACGTGTCGCGATAGATATCGGCATTCAGGACAAAATGGCGCAGCAGGCCCGCGCGCCGAATCAAGAGCCGCGTCCCCAACTCGTAGTCGACACTCTTGACCGGCTTTAGCGTCGCGAGATCGATGACATTGCTGCCGCTGTAGGCGCCGAAGGCGTTGTCCCCAGGGTTCTGGTAGGTCTCGGCGGCATTGCCGTACACCGACCAATGCGGGGCGATCAAAAAGCGCGCGCCCAAGGACGGTTCCGCCCGTGTAAAGACCTTGCTGTCGCTCGGCGCAATCGTCTGGTTGGCAGCCCCGGGTGGGGTATAGCTCGCGCCGTTGTTGAAAAACTGCGTCTGGAAATCGACGCCCGCGATCCCGGGGGTGATCGTCAAGGCCTTGATCGGCGTGATCGCATCCTGCACAAAGCCCGTCAAATAGGTATTGGCAAGCGTGTCGTTGTTGTACTGGACCGGATTCGCCGGGCTCGTTCCATAGGTCTCGTTATAGCCCGTATAAGGCGTCGAATAGGTCTGATTGATCCACGACCCTCCGAACTCCACGTGATTCATGGGCAGCGTCCAGTCGAACACCAGACGGTTCCCGTAGGTGTCGGACCGCGGGTTGTAGTACTCCGAATTCACAGTCCCGGGCGGCGCGCCATTGTAATTGTAATTGTCCACACGCCAGTGGACCCTGTGGCCATGGCGGTACCATACGAGGTCGTGCACCGATAGATCCGGCGCGAGACCAAGCTTGATCTGCGAATACAGCATGCGATCGCGCACCACGATCTGCTTGAACCACACCGACTCGGGCAAGGACGAGTAGTATCCGGTCGTCGACTGACTGTAGAGCGGTGTGTTGGGCGTGCCGTCGACTGTGACGGCGCTGCCACCGGGGCCTGCGGTGATCGGTGATACCGGAATGAAATTGGGCCGGAACTCGGTATTGTCGTCGGCATAGCCCCCGATACTGAATGACCCGTCACTGAAGGTCTTCACGGTCTTGGCAAACAATGCCGATGAACGGCTGGGCGCCGAAAAGGAACCCGTACGGAAGGTGTTGTCGCGTACAAACCCCCCCGCCACCACCGTCGACCAGCCATCGTGCGTGCCGGTGTTGGCAATGAGATCCGCACCTTCGGTCTGATCGCTGCCATACGTCAACCCAAGGCTGCCCCCCGCCTGCTTCGTGGGCTGAACGGGGACAAAGTTGATCGTGCCACCGACGCTGTCAAACCAACGGCTGGCGGGATTACCAGGCCCATAGATGACATTGACGCCGGAGATGAGCTGCATGATCGGGATTTCATTCGAGTCCCAACCGCCGTTATGGGAGATGAGATTGTTCATCGGCACCCCGTCGAACAGCACGGTAATGCCATTGCGCTCGACATCGCCGTTCACGCTCGACCACCCGACCTTGACACCGCGGAGCGCGATCTCATAGCGCGCCGACCCGCTGATACCGCCGTACCCGCGCACCGCCACCCCCGGGGCCATGGCCAGGGCCTGCGCGGAGCCCGCCAGTGGCCCATTGGCGGCGATCTGGCGGCGTCCTATGACACGCTCGGTCTGGGTCGACTTGAAGATCTTGCGCTTTGTAAGCTTGGTGCTCGTGGCCTTCAAGAGTGCCTCGGCCTTCTTGCGGCTTTGGGCATTCACGCTGCCGACATTCACAGACGACGTGTCGTGGGCGGCGGCGGTGACCTGGCTTGCGGCCAGTGCGCACAAAACGAGCGAACTTAGCACCGACAATCGGCCTGGCGTGGCCGGCAACGGGCGATAACGGGACGACATGACGCGATATTCCTCCACTGATTTTGTTCATGCTGGGAACTTTCTCGGGCGTACTCTGCCGTAGCCGTGTGACAACCCCGGCCCAATTCAATGACAGATTTTTGACAGATATAGAGGGGTATATGGACGCGCGCGTCAGCCGATAATCAGGGCTCGTCAGGCGACCTGAGATCGGCTACCATTACGGCATTCATGATATTGTCGATCGTTTAGTTGATCACGCTGGGACAGGTCCCGCCACCATGAGGTATCAGTAGATATGAATGACAAGACACCGGACAAGCGCGCAGCTCAAAGCGACGAGCGCCCGCGGATCTGGGATGTTCCGACGCGCGCGTTTCATTGGACACTGGCGGTGCTCGTGGCCTGGGAGTGGGCCTCGGCCCACCTTGGGCACGGCTTGATGCGCTACCACATGTGGGGCGGCTACGCGGTCCTCACATTGATCCTGTTTCGCCTGTCGTGGGGCTTTGTCGGCAGCCATACCGCGCGCTTTGCGCACTTCCTGCGCTCACCCCGCCGTACTTGGGAATACATCAAATCGTGGCGTCGGGGCGCGCCCGACGTCCACGGCCATAATCCGCTGGGCGGATGGGCGGTCGTCGCCTTCCTCGTGTCGCTCATCGTCCAGGTAGGGACCGGGCTTTTCGCGACCGACGATGTCTTGACCGCCGGACCCTTGAACCAGCTGGTCGGCAGCCGCATGGGCGACTGGCTCACGACCGTCCATAAATGGAATTTCGATGTCCTGCTGGCACTCATAGCCACCCATGTGAGCGCGGTGATCTTGCATCGCGTGATAGCGGGTCACGATCTCGTGCGCCCCATGATCACCGGACGGGCGGCACGTCCCGTGGCGAACCCGGTCCCGAGTCACACCTTCGCGCGGCCCTGGGTTGGCATCTTGGCGCTTGCGCTGTCGGGCCTCGGGACCTGGCTCATCCTGCAGATCTGAGCGCCGCTAACGCATGAAGCGGTGATGGCAGGAACGGCAGGCGTCGGCCACACGTTCGAGCGGGCGTGCCGATGCCGCGAGCGGGGCATGGGCGCTGGCCTGTGCGAGTTGGCGCGTGAGCGCCTCGAAATGGCTAACGGCCGCCTCAAAGGCGCGCGGCTGCTGCCAGATGCGCGCCGAGGCCTTCGT
>JAJZZU010000366.1 GCA_021797365.1 Pseudomonadota bacterium
CCTGCTCAAGGATGACTCGCTCGCGCTGCCTGAGGAGGCAGGCCCGCGCAATTGCCTGGATTCGCAGGCGGGCAATTTCGTGGACTTCACGGCGACCTGGGATGTGCTCGGCGAGGTGCTTGCGCATTCACACACCGAGGACCGCTGCATTCACGAGTTGGCATCTGAGCGTCGCTTTCTAGAATTCCTGGCGCGATTCCTCGATGAATCGTTCAACCGCGCGCACGACGGGGTGGACAAGGAACTGGCCGTGACGGACGCCCGGCTCTTTCGGGAGCCGATCGAGATCCTGCTACACAGCCCCTATGACCCGGAGCATTTGTTCCATCCGACAAAATACGTAGCCCTGACCTGGGCGGAGTACTACACCATCAAGTTTCTGTGGTGGTATGCCCCAGACGCTCTGCTGCCGATCGCCGAAGCCCACATGGCTAGCGTACCAATGGAGCCTCAAGGCTCCGACGCGGTGCGTCTGTCCCTATTGAGCCAGATTATCAGCGAGATTTCGCTGTCGGTACAGTTCGACATCAGCGAGGGGCAGCGAGATCGGCTCGTTCGTAGCGGCAATGGTCTGCTGCAATGGATGGGGTTGAATGCGATTAAAATGCAGCTGGAAAAACCGGAAGGACTTGCCAACGTGCTGCAGTCGCTGGCCGCCTTTGCCTACCAGGAGCGGGTGCGCGCCTTGGGCTGGATGGTTCATCATGCGGCGCGGAATCCGAAGAAGACCGAGATCTATAAAGTCCTAGTCGCGGCGCTGCACGAAGCCCTGCCGGCAATGATCTCCACCCAAGAACTGAAGCGCCTAGTCGACACCATGCGGGGCCATATGCATCAACTGACCTGGACCGAGCCGTGGCTGTTCCAGGACGTGATCTCACCATTATTGGAGAGTGACCGCGCCAACATCGACGATGCTTGCGAGATTTGGACACAGGAGCTTGCCGGCATACTGGAACCGCAATCGAAGGACCGGCCACGGCTGTTTGACCGAACGCGCGAGGGCCAGAC
Organism: Pseudomonadota bacterium; assembly: GCA_021797365.1. Next base: position 1,012 of record JAJZZU010000366.1, read on the forward strand.
GACCAACATCACCGCGTTTCTCTTCGCCTATAGCAGCCCCGAGCGACAGCAAGCCGGCCTGAAGTCGATGCAGGCGATCCTGAAGCGGCAGAGGCGGATCATACAACAACCCCTCGCCAGCACGTCTGACTGGACACGGTGGGACGGTGCCCTGGTGGTATCGCTGTGGATCCTGGCCTTTACACGATGGGGCCAGTACTACCTGCGACAACGCGATATCACGGACCACAAGTTGGAGGAGCTGTCGCAGGGCGCCAGCGAGTTAGCGATGGTCAGACCTATGGTCGAATGGCGCTCGGGGGGCATCGGCACGTCGGCCCAACTTGCCACGTTCCTCGACCAGGTGGAGGAACTCCTGGCCTCAAGCGACAAGTCGGAAAGCAAACTTCAATAGTTGGGTCAGCGTTGGCCTAAGACCAATCTGGTATTGTTGCTGTAGCGACGCCATACTGAACTGATTCCTGCCGCGCTTCGCTTGTCTCCTGGCTCGTTCGGCTTCGCCGAGCCGAGCCCAGGCTGCGTTTCATTTGGAAAACCGGTCCATATGAACATGAATTCCAACCAACAGCACCGCTCACTTGGACAGGCTGAAGGGCCAATTTCCAACCAAGAGGCCGGGAAAGGGTTAGGCCGTTTCACCTGCAAAATTGCTCGATTCCAACCCTAGATTGCAAATAGCCGAAGAATCTTCTGCTTTTGACCCTGGTCCTGGCCCCCGTAGCGGCCCTGGCCCACAACAACGCCCCCGGCGCCCTGCGCCTCGGGGTTTCTGAAACCCATGTGGGGATGGGGGCCGGCGCCAGCGCCAACATGCCCGGCCTCACGCTCGGCGTGGGCGGACTGTATCGCGGGGTCGACATCCACGCGGGGGTGTCGTATGCCCGCGGGGCGGGTGCGTCCCTGGAAACCCTGGGGGTCCGCGCTGTGGCCTCCCCCCATGCGGCCGTGAGCCCTTATATGTCTGTGGGGCTTGTTGACCTGGCCTCCCTGTCCGGGGCGACCACGAGCACCACCACCTATGCGGTCAACCCGACCACGGGGGTCATCACCCCCACCACGACCACGACCGCTTTGCCCCCGCGCGGGGTGGTTATGGGCTACGGGTTCGTGGGGTTGCGGGCACGGATCGCGCTCAACCCCCGTTGGGCCTTGGCGGCACACGTGGGTATCGGGGCGGGCTTCGGCGGTTCAGTGACGGGCCTCCCGGTCGCTACGCCGGGCGGTAGCCCCTTCGCCACGGATATGGTGGTAGCGATTCGTTACCGGGTAACACCCCACGCTGTGGCGGCCCTCACCTACAGCCGCGAGGTGATCCCCGTCCGGGGCGCGACCTTCCGCGACGAGGGGGTCGAGTTGTCCGTGGCGCGGACCTTCTAACCATCCACAAAGGAGAGCTGAGCCCCCGCAGGGGGGCTTGGCCCTTAACAGGAAGCACGTATGAAACGGCATCGCAAGAAAGTCGAGCCCCGGTCCTACCCCAACGCCCTTTCCTGGAACGACCGCCGCCGCCAGTGGGGCGCGGTCTCGGGGGGCCGGACCATCAACAACCGGACCCTTCTCCCGAGGCGCAAGTGAGCTTTTCCCCGAAATTGGGGAAAAACAATTTCCGCGCCCGCAGCTAAGAGAGAGCAAAGGAGGTTTTATGAGCAACGTTTCAGACACATTTTTCGCGGTCGTGATCGACTCAGCCCTTCACAACCACCCGGTGCGTGTGGATCTGGCCGGCGAGATTATGGCGACCTTGCGGTCATTCCAGCGCGACCGAGAGAAGGATTTTGGGGTGCTACTGGCGATGGCCGAGATGTCTGGCGGCCAGGTGTTTGGCCGTCCCCACCTAGTCCGCCTCCGTGCGAAATACCTCAACAAGGAGACACCATGAAAATAACTGAGGCCGAACTGGAAACAATGGAAGGGGTCGTGTTTGCCTCGATCCCCCCAGGAGAAATCCATTTGATTCTCACAGAGTGGTCTGGAAATGACTACCTGAAGCTAATAGAGGCCCTGTTCCTCTACCTGAATATCCGGGAAGTGAAAAAGGCTACGCGATGTGGTGTCACCACGGCTGATGAAATGATCCTCATCCGCGCGCAGGG
>JAJZZU010000367.1 GCA_021797365.1 Pseudomonadota bacterium
ATTTTATGGTGGGCGATAGTGGGATCGAACCACTGACCCCTGCCGTGTGAAGGCAGTGCTCTACCGCTGAGCTAATCGCCCGGTGCCGGTGAGTTTACGGAAAAGCACGGAATTGGTCAATTTTCCGGAGGCCTTTGCTAGAATGGCCGCCATGAGTGAAAACTACCGCAAGGCAGTCCGCGATGTGCGTCTGTTGGTGCGTACCCACAGCAACGGGATCCTGTCGACCTTGTCCGCGGATATGGATGGGTGGCCGTTCGGGTCCGTGGCCCCTTATATCCTGGATTTCGAGGGGAACCCGATCCTGTTGTTGTCCGATCTGGCCCAGCATAGCCGCAATATCCTGCGGGATGGCCGCGTAAGCCTGCTGGCTTGGGAGGACGAGAAGCCCGATATCCAGCAGTCAGGGCGGGCGACCCTCATGGGGCGGGCGACGGTGATCGAGGGCGATGAGGCCCTGCGAGACCGCTATTTGCGTTATCTGCCGCAGGCCCGGGAATATTTTGCGATCCACGATTTCCGTTTCTATCAAGTGTCCATCGAGCGCGTGCGGTTCATCGGCGGTTTTGGCGATATTCACTGGGTACGCGGGGAAGATTACCGGTTGCCGCGCGAGTCATTCGACGCGGAACTGGTGGCGGCGGAGAGCGGAGCCGTGATCCATATGAACGCCGACCATAGGGACGCCCTCATCCGCTACTGCCGGGCGATGGGCGTGGAGGAAGCCGAGCCGCGCCTCATCGGCATCGATCCGGAGGGCTTTGATATCGCCACCCGTGGCGGCCGGCTGCGCATCGATTTCGACGCCCCGGTGCGTGACGCCAAGGGGCTGCGCGAGGCCTTCGTGCGCATGGCGCGGACCTCAAGCGCCGGCCGGGATGACCTGCCAAGCACCGTTCCCGGTTAGCTGCAGGCGCGTCTTGTGGTAGGCGTTCAGCGCCGATCGGTGGCCAACGCTTACCACCGTGCTATTTGGCAGACGGTGGCGTAGCAGCGTGTAGAGTTCACCCTCGGCGGCCTCGTCGAGCGCCGATGTCGCTTCATCCATGTAGATCCACTGGGGTTTTTGCAGAAGGATGCGCGCAAACGCGATGCGCTGTTGCTCGCCCAGCGACAAGATGAGCGGCCAGGGCTTTTGTTCATCCAACTGTGGGATGAGGCGCGGGAGCCCCACTGCCGTGAGCGCCTCGGTCAGGGTGTCATTCGTGGTGTCCGACTGCCCATGAGGGTAGAGGAGGACGTCGCGCAAGGTCCCCAGGGGCAGGTAGGGTTTTTGGGGCAGAAAGAGTGAGGAATTCTTGGGCGGCGCCACGATCCGGCCGCTTCCAAACGGCCAGATGCCGGCGAGCGCCCGGATCAGTGTGCTCTTCCCGCTTCCGGATGGCCCCGTCAGCAGCATGGTCTCTCCCGGTTCCACCGACAGCGACAGATCCGAGAGCAGCGGGCGGCCATCGGGGACATGGAGACTCACCGACTGAAGCTGGAGCTTGTCGGCGGTCTCTTGGGCGATGGCATTGATGTCGGTGGCAACGCCTCGGACCTCGGCCATGTGTTCGCTAAAGCCCGTGAGTCGGTCCACGACCGCATGCCATGCGGCGAGGTCGGGGTAGATCGTGACAATGTAGGAGAGCCCCCCCTGCACCTGCTGGAAGGCCGACGAGATCTGCATGACGAGGCCCAACTGGATCTGCTTTGCGAAAAAGCTCGGCGCGGCCACGAGAAAAGGGAAGATGATGGCCGCCTGTCCGTATCCGGCCGAGAACCAATTGATGATCTTCTGCCGGCGCATGATCGCCCAATAGTTGCGGAAGATGGACGCAAAGCGCTCCCCCAGGCCCTTGTGTTCCTGGTCCTCGCCGCCATAGAGTGCGATGCTCTCGGTGTTCTCGCGCACACGCACGAGATTGAAACGAAAGTCCGCGTCGAACCGTTGCTGATTGAAGCTCAAGCCGATCAAGGGCCGGCCCAGTTTGAGCATGATCCAGGTCCCGGCCACGGAATAGATGAGCGCGGCCCACACGAGATAACCCGGAATCTCCCATTTCTGCCCATCTATTGGGATCGTCAGGCGGTTCGATAGTATCCAGAGCATCGTGATGAAGGAGGCGATGGTCACGACCGAGCTCAAAAGACCGAGACCAAGCTTCAGGATGCCGCGAATGAATGCGCTGATGTCATCTGCAATACGCTGATCAGGGTTGTCGGTACCGTCGCTCAAAAGCTGCATGCGATAATAGGCGCGGTCGCTCAGCCAGTCCTTGAGGTAGTGGTGCGTCATCCAGCGCCGCCAGCGGATCTGAAGCATTTCGCCCAGATAAAGCTGATACACATAGCCGGCAATATAAAGCCCCGCAAGCCATGAAAAGCGCAGCATGTCGGCCCAGAAGGCGGTTTCGTTATAGTGCTGGAGGGCGTCGTAGAAGCCATTGTACCACTCTGTTATGAGGACGTTGATGTAGACGAGTCCCAGGCTCAAGCCGACGACGACCGCGAGCAGCCCGTAGGCTGACCAGCGCTCTTCGGACTTCCAGTAGGGCGCGGTGATGCGCCATGCACCGCGAAAGAATGCAAGATTAAACCGTTCCATTTCTGAACTGGGCTCCGGGGCTTTGGTTGTGACCGCTTATGGTATCCGACCCCCTGGACCGTGCCGGGGCCGCTCCCGTCGCCATGATAGCATGGCCCCCAGTGGGCGCGTGGCTCTCGGATTCATGTCCCTTGACCGCGCGCCACCTATCGCCTAGGGTTTGGCATTCGATGCAGTCCCACACAAGAGTTCCGGGAGGAATCAGGGATATGGAAGCACGACCCGCTATACGTCCATCTGTTGTTGCCGGCTTGGCAGCGCTTGCCTTGCTGTCGGGATGCAGTCATAAGACATCGCACGCCGCGAGTTCATCGGCCAAGACGGCGCTCGCATCACCCCATGCGTGGCCGCTTTATGGGCTCAACGCCGCCCACGATGCGCGCTACAAGACAGCGCAGGGGACTGCCGGCGAGCCCGTGCATTGGGTCTTTCATGTCCCTGAGGCCGTTCCGAAGGGCATGAAAAAGCCCGCGATCAAGCAGACCTACGTCAGTATCACGGCGGTGCGCGATCTG
>JAJZZU010000368.1 GCA_021797365.1 Pseudomonadota bacterium
GGCGCGAAACGCTGGCGCGCCGCCAGCAGGCCCTGTTCGGAGAGCTTTTCCAGGGGCAGCCGCAAGGTCTTCAAGAGCTCCTCGACATCCAGCGCAAGCGGCATGACCACCTCGAACAACACCACGTCGGCATCTCGCCGGGCAAAGACGCAGGCCAGCTCGCGCCCGGCTACGATGATATCGTTGGGGGCCGTGAACACTGCGTCGATGCCGTACCCGCGGATGGCGGCTAGGAACGGCGCTGCCAGCGCGGACATGAGGGTAACCGGCGCCATGGTCGCGTACGGGCCGGCGGGCAGGGCGAGCACCGCGATCAGGGTGTCACGATCAAGGGACAGGCTGACGCCGCCGGTCAGTCGCCGCACCACCGGGAAGCGATCGCCGATATATGAAAGACGCAGCGCGCGACGCGGGTCCTCGAAGGCCCCTACGAGGGCGCAACGCGCCAGCCTCACAAAGCCCAGCACGGCCTCGCCACGCGCCGCCCGCGTAAGCTGCGCGCGCTCGTAGTCCGGGAATTGCGGGGGCGCAAGGTGACGGACGTCGTGCCAGAACAACTTCATGGGGCGTGACTACGACCTGCGAGGCCGCGCCAGTAGCCGTTGGCATTCAGGCCCCCGGTCAAGGGCGAAAGGCGCGCCTGGGCCTCGCCGAGCGGGTAACGCCCATCCAGGACACCGCGAAAGGCGTCTATGACAAGCGCCGTGTCGCGGATCTCCGGCATGATGCGCAGGATATCGACGCCCGCCTCGCGCATGGCATCGATCTCGCCCAGGACGTTGATCGGATGCGCGGCATGGATCTGGAGGCCATTTAATGTGAGAAACGCGTCGTCCTCCTGGGTCCGCACCAGGACCCCCTCGGGCTCCTGCTCACAGATCCATTCGCAGTGATCCTTGCCGCGATCGGCATTGCGGGCACTGAAGCACCGCGCCGAATAGGCAAGCGCCGGACGGCCGAAGGCCAGCACCTCACAGTCGAGGCCGGCGGGACCGCCGGCACGCAAGGTGGCAAGCGCCGCCCCACTCAATTCCACGGAGGCCACAAAGCGCTCCGCCCCGGCCTCGGCGAGGATGGCCAGGGCGTCTTCGTTATAGACGTTCAGGGTTGCGCCTGCGACAAACCGCGAACCGCGGCACAAGGAGACCGCGCTCATGTCGTTGGCCTCGACGAGATAGCGGCCGTTCGCACACAACCTCCGGGTGGCCTTGAGCTCCGCCTCGCCATCGACCAACACCAGACTCGAAAGCACCACCTCCTTGCCATGATCGGCCAGGCGATCGGCAATGGCCAGCCACTCGGCGAGCGTCGGGCCGCGGCGCTTGTAGCATACGGTCTCGCCCAGATAGACGATGTCGACCGAGGTGGATGCGATCATGGCGTAGAAATCCGCGACCGCATCGGCCGGCCAGAAAAACGGTATGGGCGCGAGCGCGAGCCTCATCGCCACGGCCTATGAAACGCGCCCAGGGTCTGCTGGTGGCCTTCAGACAGGGCCGCGAGCCCCGCGGCCCATTCCGGCCGGACGGTGAAACCCGCCGGGTCGCGGGCACAGGCATCGAGGGCGGCGCGCATGATGGCGGTGACGCGCGCCACGTAGGATGGTGAGCGCTGCCGGCCCTCGATCTTGATGGCGCGCACCGGGATGCGTGCCAGATCGGCGAGGATCGGCAACACGTTCAGACTGGTCGGCTCTTCGAGGGCGTAGGTCACGCGGTTGTCGACCTTGAACCGCCCCTTGCAGATCGTGGGATAACCGGCCTTCTCGGTCTTTTCGAAGGCATCGATCAGGATGCCGTTCAAGCGCACGCGCCGGCGTCCACCCTGTTCCTCCCAACGGACCGCAGAGGCCGGCGAGCACGCCCCGCAGGTGTTGGGTGAGACACCGGTGGCATAAGAAGACAGTGCGCAGCGCCCCTCGACCATGACGCACAGGCCGCCGAACGCAAACACCTCCAGGTCCAGGGGCGCGCCGGCCGCGAGCTTGACGACCTGATTCAAGGCCAGGACGCGTGGCAGGATGGCGCGCGTGGCCCCGAAACCCTCGGCATAAAACCGCAGGGATTCGGCATTGGTGGCCGAACCCTGGACCGACAGGTGACGCGGCACTGCGGGGTGGTGCTGGGCACAATGACGCAAGACCGCGAGATCGGCGGCGATGACGGCATCGACACCGGCGGCAATCGCCTGGTCGGCGGTCTGCCGCCATAGACCGACCCGCCCCGGCTGGGCATAGGTATTCAGCGCCAGATAGACCTTGCGCTTACGATTATGGGCATAGCGGACGCCGGAGGCGAGCTCGCTTTGTGTCAGGTTGAGGCCCGGAAAGTTGCGCGCATTGGTCTCATTGCGCAACCCCACATAGATGGCATCGGCGCCATGATCGACCGCCGCCTCCAGGGCCGCCAGGGTCCCGGCCGGGCACACGAGTTCCGGTACTGCTACCATGATGAGACCCCCTCGCAGGCGAACACCCCCTGACGGGTCCCGCGCCGCGCCAGTTCGGCGGTAATGGCATTCAACACCCGCCACTTCCCGATGCACCAGTCCGGGGCCAGGAGCAGGGCGGCCTTGGCGGTCCCGGTGAGACGATGGAAGGCGACATGACGGGGCGTGCGCTCGACGAGATCGGCGACGATACCGACATAAGTGGGCAAGTCGAGCGGGACAAGCCGGCCCGCGCGGAAGTCGTGGGCGAGGCGGCTGCCGCGCACGACATGCAGCGGATGGATCTTTAAGCCGGCCACACCCAAGGACAGCACCCGTGCGAGCGTGCGCAGGGCGTGGTCGCGACCCTCTTGCGGCAGACCCACGATGAGGTGCGTGCATACCGGGATCCGATAGCGCTGCAAGAGGGCGATAGCCTCGCGATACTCGCCATAGCCATGGCCCCGATTGACGCGCGCGAGCGTCTCGTCAAAGCTCGATTGCAGCCCGAGCTCCACCCACACCGAAAGCCCGCGGTCACGATACGAGGCGATCAAGGCGACCACGGCCTCCGACAGGCAGTCGGGGCGCGTGCCCACGCTCAGGCCCACGACCCCCGGTACCGCCAGGGCCTGTTCGTAGGCCGCGCTCAGGCGCGACAAGGGGGCGTAGG